>JACRBX010000100.1 GCA_016219225.1 Deltaproteobacteria bacterium | reverse complement strand
AAGATCGGTCAGGCTGCCCGATAGGCCCATAGCCCATCCGGCGACCAATACGACCATCGGGGTCATCGCCACCGATGCGGTCCTCACCAAGGCCCAGGCCCAGAAGGTAGCCCAGATGGCCCAGGACGGATTGGCCAGGGCTATACGTCCGGCCCACACCATGTTTGATGGGGACACCCTATTCTGCCTGGCATCCAACCAGGTGGTCCTGCCCGACACTCCCGGCTTTTTTGCCGCACCCCAGGCCCAGGCGTTGAATGAACTCGGACGGGCCGCGGCCGACTGTCTGACCAGGGCCATTATTAGAGGGATCTTCGAGGCCACCAGCCTGGGGACCATGACGGCCTTTAGAGATTTAGAGCCGTTAGAGTGAATTTAGAATGATCGATTTTTAGTCATATTCAGACCCACCCCCTGGACATCGAAGAAATTATAAAACATCTTTCCGAAGTTTGGGATCTCCTCCCTTAATGGTTTAATTAGGGTGGTTGGGGCATCGGGTCTTCAATCGAGCCCGAACGAACCGGTTTTGAGAGCTCCTCCGCGACGGTAGACGTTGACCACGACGCCTTTGCTCGTAGTGCCGGACTTAATGAGTGTCAGGGTTGTCGGTACCGCGCCGGCGCCGAAGAGCCGCTTCCCGGTGCCGAGGATCACCGGAAAGATCAACAGTCGGTATCCGTCAATGAGGTCGTTCTGGATGAGGGTTTGAGCCAGTCCGCCGCTCCCATGAACCTGTACCTCGCCTGAAAAACGCTTTTTGAGATCGGCGATTTCTTTCGTCACGTCTTGTACGGGCGAAGCTCCCTTCCAGTTAAAGATGGTTTGACTGCGGGAAGCTACAAATTTTGGCAGCGAATTGAGTTTGCCGGCAATTACGTCGTCGGGATCCGTGACCCTCGGCCAATAGTCGGCGAAGATGTCATAGGTCGTCCGCCCGAGAAGGAAGGCCCCGGCCTTGGAGAATATCTCGACCATGATCTTCCCCATGTCTGCGTCGAAATGGGGAACGAGCCAGCCGCCGTAAGGGAAATCCCCGCTCCTGTCTTCGTCCGGACCGCCGGGGGCCTGCATGACCCCATCGATGGTAAGGAATGTCGTTATCGTCAGCTCTCCCATATTTTTCTCCTTTGTTGTCTACCCAGTTTATTTTATCTCATTAGTTATTCCAATATCCTGATATTTCTTATCAGCCATCGTATGCCTCCATCGGTAGGGGATTTAATGGAGAGTTCTACCGGAGGCGGGCGTCCTTTCCCGCTGTCGCCCGCAGCGCCTTTTGGGGAGCTTTTCATCACGCGTCTTCGTGGTTTTGACAATCACTGCATCAACTGCCTGACGCTGTGGCAGATACGCTGTTTGTTGGGGAGAGTCAGATCTTCAAGATGACGGGCGTAAGGGATGGTCGTCCGGGTGCAGACGCGGGCGTACTTGCAGGATATGCCTGCCTCCAATACGACCGCTGATAATTCACCTGAAAGACCAAAGCCCTCATAATCTTCGTCAACCACAAGTAGATGCCCGGTCTGGGCGACCGCTTCGCAGAGTGTCGTTTTATCAACTGGAGAGACGGTTCGCAAGTCCAGCACCCCTGCGGAAATCCCTTCCGACTCAAGGGCTTGCGCCGCTTCTAAAGCGCGATGGACGTCCACGCCCACACTGACGATGGTCACGTCACCCCCATCCCGGCGGAGGACAGCTTTACCGATGGGAAGAGGTTCCCACTTTTTAGGGACGGCGCCTTTCCCCCCCTCGGCGGGGACCTCAAACCGCACCGAGGGTCGCCCTCCAGCGCCAAGAAAATCCAGCCAAGTTTCTGATAGAAGTTTATGCTCCAGGAAGATAACCGGCCCCTCGTGCCGGAGAGCGGCCAGCATCAGGCCACCCGCGTCGGCCGGTGTAGAGGGAACTATCACGGTCAGTCCCGGGATGTGGGCCAGCCAACCCCACAAAGACTGTTCGTGCTGCCCGCCGTCGCCGTAACCGCCGCCACAAGGCGCGCGGACCACAACGGGCGCATTCCATCGGCCGCCTGAGAAGGTTTCTACTTTGGCGGCATGGTTGAGCAGGGCATCCATGCACACTCCTAAGAAATCCACCATATACAATTCGACCACCGGGCGACACCCGGCCATTGCGGCGGCTACGCCGGCTCCCAGAAAGGCGCTTTCGCTGATGGGGGTACCTCGCACGCGTCCGGGGCCGAATTGCACAAGCAGGCTCCTTCGCAGCAAGGGGGTGTCTTCCCCGAAAAGAATAATGCGCGGGTCATCTGCCATGGCTTGGGCAAGCGCGTCATCAACAGCCTGGGTGAAAAACAGGGTTCTCATATCGGTCCCTCCGCTAAGGCGGATGCCAGCACGTTGCTTATCTCTTTCTCAACCCGGTTTTCCAGTTCTTGCAGGCGTACCGGGTCCGACTGCAAGGCTGTGTTCGTGTGACGGACCGGGTCATTGGCCGAATCCCGACGTGGATCGCGTAAGGTCGAAAGCACCGAGCCAAGCACTGTTTTCACCGCGGCCAGGCGTTCGCGCAAAGGTGCCCCGCCGGGAGCCAAGAAAGACTGTGTGAGCCGAAGGGCAATTCCAGGCATTTCTCTGAGCGGATGGCGCACGATCCTTATCATTTGAAACCCCAGGAAGTGGCCTTCAAAATGAACGCATCGGGCATGCAGGAAGGTCGGCCCCAGACCGGAACGGGCGCGTTCAATTGCCGTCTGGGCGGCCTCCCACACCCCGGATACATCGCGACCGTCCACTTCAACAGCGGGAATCCCGAACCCGCGGGCTCGTTCGTTCAAATCCCCACCAGTCACCCCTTCAGATCGAGTGGTTACGGACCAGCCGTCATCCTTGCAGACAAACAGCACGGGCAGCGTCCAAGCCGATGATAGATTCATCGATTCCATCAACATGCCTTGGTTCATCGCCCCTTCCCCGAAAAACGCGACGGCGATCGACCCCGGGTGCAGGTATTGCGCCGATAATCCAAAGCCGGCTGCGGTTGGTCCTTCCGCACCGACAATCCCTGAAGAAACGGCTATGTGCTCCTTAGAGAACAGGTGCATATGCCCCCCCCTGCCGCCGCATAAGCCCTCTGGATGGCCAAGCAATTCGCGCAGAATAAGAACAGGGTCTACGCCGCGCATGAGTAAAGCCGCAGTGCCGCGGTGGTCCAAAGACAGGGCATCGCCTTCACGTAATTGAGTAACGATGCCTGCAATAATCCCTTCTTCACCCGTCCCAAGATGCATCTCACCCGAGATCAAACCGTCGTGCCAGAGCTTTGCAATGGCTTCTTCGAACAAACGACTTTTAAGCATATGTGCATATAGTGTCCATAAATCGGGGGGCATAATAATCTCCGAGAATTTGTCAAAGGCCTAATGCCGTTGCTGTCTGGCGTTAGGGCAAAAGCCAAAATAGATTCCGGAACATCGGTTCCCAGAACATTGGACGGCACGAGCCATCAAGGAGTTATCCCCCCCTGTTCCTCTTGTTTTGCCTTTGGCACGAAGATCCAAAGCAGGAGGTAAATAAGGATTCCCGTACCGAAAAAGAAACTAACCAGGCAGAAGAGCAGCCTCCAGGTCCACGACGGCAGAGGGGTCACCTTTCCCAACCCGCCGCAGACCCCGCCAATCCACTTATCCTCCTGCGATTTTGTCAACTGGTGGAGCCAGTTCTGTTCTTCCATAGTATCCCCCATTGCTGCCGCTTAAGTGAGGCCGGCCGGAACTGCGAATTGACAGGCCGCGTCGCATTGACGCCACGGTCGGCGCTGATCTATTATTGAACTGTTCTCTGAATGATAAAAGGATATTTCAGCGCAGTCAATAAAAGAAAATGGATTGACATAACCGCGCCCTATCAACCTTGAACCTTAAACCTATTTCCTAATGCTCCCCTTTGGGCTTTGAACCTTGAGCTTCTTTCCCGTTTCGCCGAACTCCGAACTCTTAAATCCGAACGCCTTTTCCCCCACCCCCCTATGAGCTTTGAGCATGTTTTCGGTTTTTCCCCTTGACAAATTAACCGGTTATATGAAAAACTTCCATCAATCTTAGTTTTACAAACCACCACCTTTAAGATCTTTTTTATGGTAATATAATTAAAGGATTTCAATACAAACATCTTCTGGTTCCCCTGGATGCCGTTTTGGAACCCGATGGAACCGGTTTTATTGCCCGAACTACGGAAATTCCTTTATATGGCCATGGGAATAATCCCGAAGACGCCGTAGAAATGCTTAAGCGCGAAATTGAATCCCTCTATGAGGATTTGATGGAAGATGACGAATTTAGCGAAGAATGGCTCAACATCAAACGGTTTCTAATGGAAAGGAAGGAAACCGATTTCTCCCAAAACCTATAAATCAATGGCCAGGCAGCTCAAACTAACGGTGGAACGATTCGACAGTTTATTGGAATGCACGCTCAACAAGCAGGACTATGAAGAAATATTGAAGAGTATTATCGTTTAATCAAAAAATGTTAAATTTGAGTGGGGGCATTCGCTAAGCACGCTCAGCACGAACGTCCCCTTGGTCCGTCCCCTTGGTCGTCTTTATTTCAAATCACCTAACGATCAATGAAGAAAAAAAGAATTGGTTTAAGACAGAAATTATCAAAATGGTTGCTACCTTAAAAAAAGAAAAAAAGTTTGATTTGCGTTTTGTTAACGATGAGCAGGTTTTAAAAAAATGCAATTATAATAATTTAAGTTTCATATGAATATTGATCAAAAATTAAAAGATCTCAAGGCTCGCACAAAGAAACTTGATGAGCCCTTCAAACCCTTTAAAGGAGAAAAACTTTCCAATCAATATGTGGCTTTTGTCGATATCTTAGGCTTTGGACGAGAAGTCAATGAAAATTTTTGTAATTTATTAGAAAATTATGAAAAGATGCTCGATTTTATAAGAATCCCCCAATCAATAAGTCTTAATGTTACGGTTAAAGTTTTTTCTGACTCTTTTATTATTTCATCAAGAAATATTCACCAGTTATCTGAAGTCGTAAAGGGATTACATATGATGACCCTTGCCAACGATTTTCTAATAAGAGGAGGAATTGGGTTTGGTAGTCATATAGAGGTTCAAAAAGAAACTGATTTATATGTAGTGAGTCAGGCATTAAATAGAGCCGTAGAAGTTGAAAAAGAAATTAAAATGCCGTGTGTTGCCTTGCATGAAAGTGTTGAAATTCCAGATGAATGGTGGAATCCCGATGTATCTCCTTTCATGCGAAAAATTTTATATTTTGACGGTATTCGTTTAATATCACCTTTTAATGTTTTTTGGGGGACTACAGCGCGATTAAGGGTGGCCTCGATGTCTAAAAAATATCCTGAACATCGCGATAAATATGATTGGTTTTTAAAACTCTATGAAGCGGTTATTAGCGGCGATCCACTCATACCACCTGCCCAAATTGAGGGCGCATAGTAACCCTTTCCATAAAGTGTAAAGTGAAGTGGAAACTCCTTACGGAACATTAGTCCATAGAAGTTTACATTGGCACATACTCCTTTAATTGATAAAATTTAATCCCTATCGGCATACGTTCGGAAAAATATCTATGAAGATTAGAAAGTTATTGCAGATTTTAGCTCTCGTCTTTGTAGCAGGGGCCAAATGCCAAGCATCAGAGGAAACGCCCAAATTCAAAAAGTCAACCATGCGGGTTTATAGAGATTGGAGCGCTTTCATAAAACAGTTGGCACTCAATTTGGAATTTGCCGGTAGGAATTTCCAATGGCAAATGCTTTCATTGAAAAATTAAATGCCTCGATTGATACCAAGCCAACTTGTTACCATAATTGACAAAATGTTCCCCGGCCAAGAACAGAAGACCAGACCTTTCACCATTGGAATTGATCGGGTCAATCAATTAGCTGCAATCGTAGAGATGGCGGATAAAATCCCCGATGAATTAATTACCATTGAAGGAGAAGATTATGGTAATTTTCTTCTAAGTCTCGCAGCGATAAGATCTGCAGTTAGTACTTGGCAATCTTATGGGCACGGACCTGACCTCCATTCAATTTCCGGATTACCGAATCTAAACCCTGTCATTGTTTTTAGAAATTGTCTTTCGCTTTGCCCTGATGATTTTCCCACCAAGGGGACTACCGAATTAATGTTCATTACTGATCCACAGTTTAGAGAAATTTTAAGAATTGACATTAGCTCAGCTAACAAGGCATTTATCAATGGGGAATGGAAAGCCGCTACTGTATTGGCTGGCTCGATTGCAGAGGCCCTACTTCTTTGGATATTACAACCGATCGCAGATAAAAATCCAGAGATAATAGAAGAATCTCTCGTTCGGCTATTGAAAGAAGGAAAAATCAAAAGGAAGCCTCGAGGCAAACCTGAAGATTGGAACCTACATCCCCTAATCGAAGTTTCAAGAAATCTTGATCTGATAAAAGAAAATACTTCGATACAGGCGAGATTAGCGAAGGATTTTAGAAATCTGATCCACCCGGGGGTATCTGTCCGTAAAAATCAAGCTTGTAGCCGGGCCACAGCCTTATCAGCATTAGCAGCTTTAGAGTTAATTTTAGAAAATATAAGCTTTGAAGATAAAAAATTAGAAGTTGTTT
>JACRBX010000099.1 GCA_016219225.1 Deltaproteobacteria bacterium | reverse complement strand
CCCCGCCTCTTGCCCTCTGAAGAGGGTTGCTTTTTCTTTTCATTCCTGAAGAATGTAAACCCAACAGGACAAGAGGGACCTCATAAAAAAGGCCCATCCTGTTTAAGCAATGGGCCTTTTTATTTTCTGGCTTCCCGGGACGGACTCCCTTCACTATCGTTCAGGGCAAGCTCACCTTTTTATCAATTCCAATTTTTTTTGCCTTGTCCATCCTTTAATCTGCCGTTCCCTTAAAGCAGCCGAGTATTTATCTCCAAATACTTCACTATGTAAAAGTATGGCTTTGTGTTGTTTCATCCTATGGCTTAAATCGGTTGTTATCCCGGTATAGATCTGCCCATTTCTATCACAAAGATAGACAAACCAATTACTTAGCATCTTGCCTCATAATAAAAAAGGCCCGAATTTTTCAGGCCTCTTTAATGTCTGGCTCCCCGGGACGGACTCGAACCGCCGACCAAGTGGTTAACAGCCACCCGCTCTACCGACTGAGCTACCGGGGAATGATTACCAATGCGGATTTCGGATTTCGGATTGTGGAATTAATAAAAAAATAATCCCCAACCCATAATACAAAATATACCTTAAAATCTCTTCTTTTTCAACCTCTTCTTATTTTACTTCCGCTTTGATCTCCGGCTCCTGGGTACAGGCCTCTAATTTAAGCAGTTTTTCATATTCCGCGTCGACCCGCTTCTGGATGATCTGGATCAAATCCGGGGTCAGGTGGCTGAAGCGCCGCTGCGTTTTCAGATATTCTTCCACCGGTTTGGGCTTGGTGTTTTTACGAACGACATATCTTCCTTCCATGACTTCAAACAAGGGCATGATGTTGGTTTCGACCACCAGGCGGCTGACCACTATGGCCAGATCCGTTCCGTGGCGCCAGCCCGTAGGACAGGGCGAATAGATGTGGAGATAGGCCGGGCCTTTGATCAGGGCCGCTTTTTTGGCCTTGTTCATCAGGTCCAGTTGATAAGCCGGTGAGGCCGTGGCCACATAGGGAATATTATGGGCGGCCATAATGGCCGGGAGGTTCTTCTTCCAGGTCGTTTGCCCGGCCGTAATTTTCCCGGCCGGGGAAGTCGTGGTCATGGCCCCGAAGGGGGTGGAACTGGAACGCTGAATACCAGTATTCATGTAGGCTTCGTTATCCAGACAGACATAGACAAAATCATGGCCCCGTTCCAAGGCCCCGGAAAGGGACTGAAGACCGATATCGGCCGTCCCGCCGTCTCCGGCAAAGGCCACCACGGTAATCTTTTTCTCAGGGATCCGGCCTTTGGACATCAGGGTTTTCAACCCCGCCTCTACTCCGGAAGCTACGGCTGCGGCATTTTCAAAGGCCACATGGATCCAGGGCACGGCCCAGGCGGTTTGGGGATAGGGGGAGGAGATGATCTCCATACACCCGGTGGCGCTGACCACAACCATCGGACTGCCGATGGCTTTGGCCACCATACGCAAGGCTAAAACCTCTCCGCATCCCTGACAGGCCCGGTGTCCGGAAACCAATGGTTCTTCCTGGGGCAGGGTCTTGGGCATAAATTTTTTGAAATCCTTCAAGTCTTCGGCAATCATTTCTCTCTCACCCCGATCATTTCGTAAGGCATTTCTTTTTGCATTTGGGCATATCGGCCGGCCTTTTCCACCATTTCGGCAAAGACTTCGACGGTCAAATCCCGGCCTCCCAGACCGGCGACAAATCCGGCCACATAGGGCCGTTCCTTTTTCCCGAAAAGGGCGGACTTGATTTCCAGGCCTACCGGGCCGCCTGCCCCGCCGGGGACCAGGGCCCGGTCCACTATAGCCAACACTTTGGCCTCACGGATGGCTTGAAAAAATTCTTTAAAGGGAAAGGGCCTCCAGAGGCGGATATGAATCAGCCCGACCTTTTGTCCTTTTTCGCGCAGGCTGTCGACGGCCGTCATGGCCGTTTCGGTGATGCTGCCCATGGTCACCAGCAGGGTTTCAGCCCCTTTGACCTTATAGGATTCAATCGGTTTATAGGTCCGTCCGAAGAGGGTCCCGAAATCCTTCCAAACCTCGGTCGCTACTTTCCGGGAGCCGATCAAGGCTTCCTCGACCTGTTTTTTGACCTCCGTAAAGACGTCCGGACTTCCAAAGGCCCCGATGGAGATGGGCTCGTCCGGATGGAGTCGCAAGGTTGGTTTAAAGACCGGTAAAAAGCGGTCCACGGTTTCCTGATCGGGCATTTCCACCGGTTCAATGACATGGCTCAAAATAAAGCCGTCCAGGTTGACCGCCACCGGCAGCAAGACCCGGGGGTCTTCGGCAATCTTGAAGGCCTGAAGGGTCAGGTCCACAGCCTCCTGGCCGTTGATGGCAAACAGTTGGACCCAGCCGCAATCCCGTTCAGCCATAATATCGCTCAAGTCGTTCCAGATATTGATGGGAGCCGAGATGGCCCGGTTGACCACGGTCATGACCAGCGGTATCCGGATGCTGGAAGCAATGAACATGATCTCGTGCATCAGGGCCAGCCCCTGGGAACTGGTGGCCGTATAGGCCCGGGAACCGACGGCTGCGGCCCCTATGGCCGCACTCAAGGCCGAATGTTCCGATTCAACGGGGACAAAGGCCGCCTGGAGTTCTCCGTCGGCCACCAACTCGGAGAGATGCTCCACAATATGGGTCTGAGGGGTGATGGGATAGGCCGAGATGACATCCACATTGGCCAACTTAACCGCTTCACTGACGGCAATGGAAACTTCCATGCCTTTTCGATTGGCCATAGTTATTTTTCCTCCGCAATCATCTGGATGGCTTCTTTGGGACATTCCCGGGCGCATATTCCACAGCCCTTGCAGTAATCGCTGTTCCAGTCATAATAACCGTCTGCTCTCAGGCTATAAGCTATATCCGGGCAATAGATCCAACATTCCCCGCATTTAATACATTTTTCCCGATCGGTCACCGGCCGTTCCTTAGAACGCCAGTCTCCGGTCTTAAACCGCCGGGCATTGCCGGCTTCCTTTATAACGCACCCCAAGGGGACTTCTTTCCAGGGGTGAAGGGCATCGACTTTAGCCACGATAATTACTCCTTGATCTTTGTTTCGTCAAAGGCCCGTTGCATGGCCTTCTTGTTTCGTTCGGCGATCTTCCCAAAGCGGGCGGCCAGGGGATTGGTCATGGATTCCAATCGGGTGATTCCGGCTGCCCGGATCAAAGCCCCCAACATCGTCGTATTGGTAATCGGGACCTTCATCTCTTCCATGGCGATCTTACCGGCATCCACAATCGCCAACCGGCCTTTGAACCCATAATCTTTTTTGACCTGTTCCAAGGTCTTGGCCGTATTGATGACCAGGATCCCTTTGGGTTTCAGCCCGGCGGAAACATCCACGATATCCAAAAGGGTTGGATCGAGTACTACTACAATATCCGGGTGATAGACCTTGGATCGGATGCGGATAGGCTCTTGGCTGACCCGGAGAAAGGCCACTACTGGAGCCCCTCGGCGTTCCGGTCCAAAACTGGGAAAGGCCTGGGCATACTGCCCTTCATCGATAGCCGCCAGGGCTATTAATTCGGCTGAGGTTACGGCTCCCTGCCCGCCCCGACCATGAAATCTAACTTCAATCATCTTTTTTTCCTTAACTTCTACCGGTGATTAGAAACAAAATACATTTTTTGACATAATTCACAGATCTTTGTCAAGTATTTTTAATAAGGAGACGTCAAAAAATAGAAAAGATAATGAAAAATCTAACCGGCTTACCGTACAAAGGCTTTCCTGCCGGCATAGACGGCGGCTTCCCCCAATTCTTCCTCGATGCGCAAGAGTTGATTGTATTTTTCCACCCGTTCTCCCCGGCAGGGGGCCCCGGTCTTGAGATGTCCGGTGCCCATAGCCACGGTAAAATCAGCAATAAAGCTGTCGATGGTCTCGCCGCTGCGGTGGGAAACCATGGCCCCCCAGCCGGCCTTCCGGGCCATTTCAATGGCTGAGACGGTCTCGCTTAAGGTGCCTATTTGATTGAGTTTGATAAGAACGGCATTGGCCGCCTTTTCGGCAATACCCCGTTCGATCCGCTTAACATTGGTCACAAACAGGTCGTCCCCGATCAATTCGATTTGCTGTCCCAGGGTTTGGTTGAGCAGTTTCCAACCTTCCCAATCATCCTCGGCCAGGCCGTCTTCTATGGAAACGATAGGATATTTTTTAACCCAATCGGCATAGAGCTCAACCATCTGGGCCGCCGGGACCTTGCGTTTTTCGGTGCGCAGATTGTAAAATCCGTCTTCATAAATACTGCTGGAGGCCGGGTCGAGGGAAAGACCGATCTGCTCTCCGGGCCGGTAGCCGGCCTTTTCAACGGCCTGTAAAATGACCTCGATGGCTTCGGCATTGGTTTTCAAGGCCGGAGCAAAACCGCCTTCATCCCCGACGCCGGTGGAATAGCCCTTGTTCTTGAGTACCCCTTTCAGGGCCTGATAAATCTCGCTTCCCCAGCGCAGGGCCTCCCGGAAATTGGGCGCCCCCACGGGGGCGATCATAAATTCCTGAAGATCGGTCCCCTGCCAATTGGCGTGGGCGCCGCCATTTAAAATATTAAAGCAGGGGACCGGCAACGTCCTGGCCGAAACGCCCCCCAGGTAGCGATAGAGAGGAAGACCGACGGCCTCGGCAGCCGCCCGGGCCGCCGCCAGACTGACGCCTAACAGGGCATTGGCCCCCAACTTGCTCTTGTTCGGCGTGCCGTCCAGATCGAGCATCCTTTGATCCAGGCCGGATTGATCCAGGACATCCCAACCCATGAGGCGTTCGGCAATCTCCTGATTGACGTGATCAACAGCCCGAAGAACCCCTTTGGCACCATAACGCGATTTATCGCCATCCCGCAGTTCGATGGCCTCATGGATACCGGTAGAAGCCCCGGAGGGCACCGCAGCCCGGCCCCAGGCACCACATTCTAAAAAAATATCCACTTCCACGGTAGGATTGCCTCTGGAATCTAAAATCTCCCGGGCCCAAATTTTTACAATGGATGTTTCCATGTCTTGACCTCCTCAATTTTTCCGCTTTTGGTTTTTTCAGTTTTTATCATAAACAACAACGGGGTCAAAGGCAATAGGCATACACTCAATAATCCTTAAGCCCTAAGCCCTGAGCCTTGAGCCTTTTTATATGGCCACCAATTCCATTTCCCCCCAAACCCCGATCTGCTTACCGACAATGATTAAAACCCCTTGCACCTCCGGAATCTTTTGCACCCATTCCAGGGCCGGTTGAATATCGTCTTTGGTCCGGACCCGGTTACCCACCGCCGTAGCCAAGGCATCGGCCAGGATTGCCGATGGGGAGAAGATGGTAACGGCATCGGCCCGACCGAAACTTAAGGAATGCCCTACCGTCCCCGACGAAGTACAGAGTCCCACCGGGTTTGGGGAAGGAGCCAAACGGATCCCGAGGCGTTGGCTCATAGGAGAATCCCCGGCATAGATCCCGATCGTCAAGGGTTCGGTGCTGGCGATAAATAAATCCCCCCCGTTTTCAATGATAAGATCAGGAGAAAAGGCCAACAGATCCTGCCCGACAAACGCCGCCATGGCCCCGGCCACGGAAGCCATAGGGCCGACCCCGGCCGCCCGCCCGGCTTGGAGCATGGCCTGGACAATGGGCGGGGCTAAGGGATCCAGGGCCAGGGGCTGGAGGGTCTCTTTGAATTCAGGGTGCTGGCGGATATAGGTTTCCAGCACATGGCGGTATCGATAGACCCGGTCATATCCTTCGGTGGAAAGGTCTTTCCTGGCCCGTATCCAGAGATCGGTTTCCTTGACCTGAACGGTGAAAGAGACCCAATCCGGAGTATGAATTTTGCTGCGGTAAAACCGTTCCTGATATGGAATCATAAAGAAAGGTCCAAGGTCCAAGGAAAACATAAAGGTCCAAAGAAAACCGTATAATCTTACACCTTGGACCTTTCTTTATCCATACACCACTTCCAAGACCGGGTGGCAGGAGAGTCCTTTTATTTCTCTTCTTAGTCTGGCCGAGGGCCGGATATTTTCGGTTTCCGGAAGATTCAGCAGGACCTGGCTGTTATCGGGAAGACAGGCCCAAATCTGGACCGGGCAGGTGCCGGCATGCCCTTTTAAAAAATCACGCAACTCCAGGATTTGATCCCGGGTCAGACCGTCTACCGGAATCTTGAGAAGGGCTTGCTGGGCCATTTTTTCTTCGGCCTCGGCCAGGGGGAGTATGTCATTGCCAATGATTTTAATCCCTTTTTCATCCCTGGTCGTGATACCGGTGACCCATAAAGGCCCTTCTTCTTTTAACACCTGGGAACATTTTCGAAAAATATCCGAGAAAATGATGACTTCACAAGAGCCGGTCAGGTCCTCAATCGTGGCAAAGGCCATCCGCTCCCCTTTTTTACTGTTGATCTCTTTTAAAGCCGCTACCATGCCGGCCAGTCGCACGGTTTCTTTATCTTCTAATTCGGACAGGGATTGAATGTCCACGGTTTTCAGGTCCTGGAGGCTTTCCGTATAGCGGGTCAAAGGATGACCGGTAATATAGAAACCCAAAATTTCCTTTTCAAAAGAGAGTTTTTGGCTCTCCCGCCATTCCTCGACTAAAGGGGGATCGATATCGGGCCGGGTTAATCCCGAATTTCCTCCCATGGAAAAAAGACTGAACTGGTTTTCAGACTCTTCTTTTTGTCGTTGTTGTCCGATGTCCAGGGCTTCGGGCAAAAAGGCCATCAGACGGGAACGGGCCACCCCCAGGGAATCAAAGGCCCCGCACTTAATCAGACTCTCGGCCACCCTTCGGTTCACCCGGCGCAGATCCACCCGACGGCAAAAATCGATCAGAGAGGTAAATTCCCCCCCTTTGTTCCTGGCCTCCAGGATGGACTCGATGGCCCCGGCCCCGACATTTTTTACCGCCGCCAGCCCGAAACGGATTTTGTCTTCCACCACCGTAAAATCCAGGTGACTCTTGTTCACATCCGGCGGCAGGACGACGATCCCCTTTTCCCGGCATTCAGCGATACACTTGGTTACTTCCGCCGAATTACCCATTTTGCTGGTCATCAGGGCGACCATAAAATCCAGTGGATAATGGGCCTTCAGATAAGCGGTCTGGTAGGTGATCAGGGCATAGGCGGCACTGTGAGACTTATTGAACCCGTAACCGCCGAAGGTTTCCATTTTGTCGAAAATGTCATCGGCCTTTTTCTGATCGATCCGTTTCTTTTTGGTCCCTTCCAGAAAGCGGGACCGTTGCTGGGCCATGACCTCGGGATTTTTTTTGCCCATGGCCTTGCGTAAGGTATCGGCCTCTCCCATGGAATAGTCGGCCAGTAAAGCACCGATCTGCATGACCTGTTCCTGGTAAACGATGATCCCCATGGTTTCTTTCAAGACCCCTTCCAATAGGGGATGGGGATACTCCACCGGCACTTCCCCGTGTTTTCTCCTGACATAATCATCGACCATGCCGCTTTTCAAAGGCCCTGGCCGGTAAAGGGCATTGAGGGCAATGAGGTCCTCAAAATTTCGGGGCTTCATCCTGACCAACAGGTCTTTCATGCCCGAGCTTTCCAACTGAAAGACACCGGTGGTATCCCCCCGGGCCAGAAGTTCATAAGTAGCCTGATCATCGAGAGGGATCCGGGTCAGATCAATCAATTGGCCATGGGTCCGTTCGATGGTTTTTAAGGCATACTGGATGATGGTCAGGTTGTTCAGGCCCAGGAGGTCAAACTTGATTAATCCCATTTCCTGGACCGATTTCATTTCATACTGGGTCAGGGTTTCTCCCTTGGGCCCTTTATATAAGGGTACGGATTCGGTTATCGGATGAGGGGAAATAATCACCCCGGCGGCATGGGTGGAGGCATGACGGGGCAGGCCTTCCAGAGCTTCGGCGATAGTCAGTAATTCTTTGATGGTCGGATCGGACTCTTTAAGTTCCTTGAGCCGGGGTTCCATTTCCAGGGCCTCGCTCAAGGTAATGTTCAATACGGTCGGGATCAGTTTGGCGATCTTATCCACTTCGCCGTAAGGGATATTCAAGGCCCGGCCCACGTCCCGGATGACGGCCCGGGCCTGCATCTTCCCAAAGGTGATGATCTGGGCCACATATTCCTGGCCGTATTTTTCGGCGATATATTTTAGAACCTCGTCCCGGCGTTCCACACAAAAATCAACATCGATATCGGGCAGTTCTTTCCGTTCCACGTTCAGGAACCGCTCAAAGATCAACCCATAATCCAGAGGATCGATATCCGTAATCTTTAAGGCGTAGGCCACCAGACTCCCGGCCCCGGAACCCCGGCCCGGCCCGACCGGGATCCCTTTTTCTTTGGCAAAACGCACATAATCGGAAACGACCAGGAAATAGCCGGAAAACCCGGTCGAGGTGATGACCGTCAGTTCTTTTTCCAGGCGGTCCCGGTAGTCTTTATAACGGGAAGGCGGGAAGGAAGGATCCAGTTGTTCCCTGACGGCCAGCCGCTCTTCGAGACCGGCCCGCGCCTCATTTTTGAGACGGCTGTCCATAGTCTCTTCCGGCGGCAGGGCATAACGGGGGAGATGGGAATGGCCGAAGGTCAATTCGAGATTGCACCGATCGGCGATGTGCAAGGTATTTTCTAAGGCCTCCGGCAGATCGGCAAAGAGCCCGGCCATCTCTTCCGGGGACTTGAAATAAAGTTGATTCGTGGAAAAGCGCAACCGGTTGGGATCGTCTACCGTCTTTCCGGTCTGGATACAAAGCAAAACATCGTGGGCCTTGGCCTCTTCCTGAGTCAGATAATGGCAATCATTAGTGGCTACGATAGGGATGCCCAATTGACGGTGGATTTCCAACAAACCCTTGTTGACGACCTCCTGTTCCGGGATGTCGTTTTTTTGCAGTTCCAGAAAAAAACGGTCCTGATCAAAGATTTCGGCCATTTCACGGGTGATCTTCAGAGCCCGGTCATAGTCCTTGTTGAGTAAAGCGTAGGGGATCTCTCCATGCAGACAGGCCGACAGGGCGATTAACCCCTTATGATGCTCCTTCAGAAGCTCCCGGTCGATCCTGGGTTTATAATAAAAACCCTCAAAATAGGCCTGGGTGACCAGTTTGACCAGGTTGCGATAGCCTTTTTCGTTCTTGCAAAGCAGGACCAGGTGGAAGGCATTTTCCTTATGGAGTTGGGGGTCCTTATCCCAACGGCTCCCCGGGGCGATATAGACCTCGCAGCCGATGATGGGTTTTAGCCCATGTTTTTGGGCCTGTTTATAAAACTCCACCATACCGAAGAGGTTGCCATGATCGGTCATGGTAATGGCCGGCAGTTTGAAGGCCTGGGCCTTTTCAAATAAGGCCTTGAGCCGGATCTCCCCGTCCAGCAGGCTGTACTGGGTATGGAGATGAAGGTGTACAAAAGGGGCGTGGGGCATAAGAACCGTTAAAAGTTACAAGTTAAAAGTCCAAGTTAAGCAAGTCTGCTCTTAAGTGTTCGACTATTTTAGTTCGGAGTTTAGAGTTCGGAGCACTGGGTTTTACTCCGAACTAAATACTCCGAACTCCGAACTATGGCTATCATTCCCACTCAATCGTACTGGGGGGCTTGGAAGAGATATCAAAGACGACCCGGTTGACCCCCTTGACCTCATTGATGATCCGGTTGGATATATGGCCTAATAGGGCGTAGGGGACCCGGCTCCAGTCCGCCGTCATGGCATCCAGACTGTCGACGATCCTGAGGGCGATGACATGTTCATAGGTCCGCTCGTCCCCCATAACGCCGACGGTTTTGATCGGCAGCAGAACGGCGAAAGACTGCCAGACCCTGGTATACAAATCCGCCTTCCTCATCTCTTCCCAGACAATGGTATCGGCCTGGCGGAGGATAGCCAAACGATCCTCGGACACCTCCCCTAAGATACGGATGGCCAGCCCCGGACCGGGGAAAGGTTGCCGGCTGACAATCTCCTCGGGCAGCCCCAGGTTACGGCCCACTTCACGGACTTCATCCTTAAATAATTCCCGCAGGGGTTCGATCAATTTTAATTTCATGCGGGCTGGAAGGCCGCCTACATTATGGTGGGTCTTGATCGTAGCTGAAGGGCCTTTAAAAGAAACCGACTCAATCACATCCGGATAGAGAGTACCCTGGGCCAGGAAGCGTACCGGCCCGATCTTTTTGGCTTCGGCCTCGAAGATGCGAATAAAAGCATGGCCGATAATGGTTCGTTTCTTCTCCGGGTCGATGATCCCTTTTAAGCGGTTCAGAAAATGGGCTGAGGCATCTACATAAACCAGAGGGATATGATAATGACCCCGGAAAATTTTTACCACTTTTTCGGCTTCCTGGCTGCGCAACACCCCGTTATTAACAAAGATACAGGTCAATTGCTTTCCAATGGCCTGATGCAACAGGATGGCCACGACCGAGGAATCCACCCCGCCGGACAGGGCACAGAGGACCTTCTCTTTTCCCACCTGTTCTTGTATGGCCGCCAGGGTATGTCTGATAAAAGAACTGGGGGTCCACAGGGGTTTCAGACGGCAGATTTTAAAAAGGAAGTTCTCTATAATACGATGCCCGGCCGGGGTATGAACCACTTCAGGGTGGAACTGGACCCCGAAGACGGTCCGGTCCTGGTTACCCATGGCCGCTACCGGAGCATTTGTGCTTTGGGCCAGGGAGGTAAAATTTTTGGGCAGCCGCTCAATCCGGTCTCCATGACTCATCCAGACGATCTGCTCTTCTTTGTTTCCTTCCTTGTCGAGTCCATGGAAGAGGTCCTGAAAATCCAGAAAGGTAAGTTCCACCCGGCCGTATTCTCTTTTGGCCGATCGGCCCACCCGGCCTTTCAGTTGATGGGTGAGCCATTGCATACCATAACAGATCCCTAATACCGGGATGCCTAAATCCAGAATTTTCGGGTCTGCCAAGGGTGCCTGGGGATCATAAACGCTGGCCGGGCTTCCTGAAAGGATAATTCCCTTGGGGGCAAAAGCCTTGATTTCTTTAAGGGGCCAGTTAAAGGGATGGATCTCGCAATAGACCTTGGCTTCCCGAACCCGGCGGGCAATGAGCTGGGTCGTCTGGGAGCCAAAATCCAGGATCAGAACTTTTTGACTGTGAATGTCCATGGGTACCTCATTGAACGTTCGTCGTTAAGCGTTCGGCGTTCGGCGAATTCAGTTTTGAGTTCGGAGTTCGGAGCAATCTTTCCGCCTTCGGACGGATTTAGTTCAGAGTAAAACCCTTTTCGAAAATAATTCTTGTTCGGAGTTTTTATTTGATGGATTTTATCAACCCATTTAACATCTTTGAAAGTTCCAAGCAATATTTTCTGGATCTATTTTTTTCTTCCTGAGTAATATATTGTTGCCGAAAGGAAACTTCCGTGATGGCAATGCATTCTCTTGCTGACCTTCTGGCAATCTTGAGAAAATGTTTAAATTCCAATTTGCTTCCACCACTACCTTCAGCGATATTGAAACATATGGAAGATGAGGCTCGGCGGAATTGATCCGTTAAAGAAAAAATTTCTATTTTAGGAAATCGTTTCGTGATCGCATAAATAAAATCATAATATTCCAATGATTTCTGGTAAACGATCAAGCTCTCAAAATCAAACTTCTCCTCGTCCATCTCTCAATTCCTCGCTCCGAACTCCGAACTAATCACTCCGAACTATTTCCTGATCCATCTCTCCACTTCCTGCTCCGAACACCGAACGCTGAACGACGAACGCCTTTTTTATTCCAGCCGGTAATTCGGCGCCTCCTTGGTAATGATGACATCATGGACATGGGATTCCCTGAGTCCGGCCGGGGTGATGCGGATAAAACGGGCCTTGGTTTTGAGTTCCTTGAGGGTCCGACAGCCGGCATAACCCATCCCTGATTTCAAGCCGCCCACCAATTGATAAATCGTGTCCGCCAGGGGGCCCCGATAAGGGACCCGGCCCACAATGCCCTCGGGGACCAGTTTGGAATCGGTTTCATAATCGTCCTGGCCATAACGATCGCTGCTCCCCTGTTTCATGGCCTCGATGGAGCCCATTCCACGATAAACTTTATAGGTCCGGCCCTGATACAGGATGGTTTCTCCGGGGCTTTCTTCCGTACCGGCAAAGAGACCGCCGATCATGACCGAATCGGCTCCGGCTGCCAGGGCCTTGGTGATATCCCCGGAGAACTTGATCCCGCCATCGGCAATAAGGGGGATCTTGTATTTCCTGGCCACCCGGGCACAGTCTGTAATGGCCGTAATCTGTGGGACCCCTACGCCGGCCACAATCCGGGTGGTGCAGATGGAACCCGGCCCTATGCCGATTTTAATCCCGTCAGCTCCGGCCTTGATCAGGGCCTCGGCCCCTTCAGCCGTACCCACATTGCCGGCGATGACCTGAAGTTCCGGATACTTCTTTTTGGTTTCCTGAACGGCTTCGATCACGTTTTTGGAGTGGCCATGGGCCACATCAAAAACAATAACGTCCACTTCCGCCCGCAGTAAGGCCTCGATCTGCTCCCAGCGATTCGGCCCGACTCCGACCGCGGCTCCGACCCTCAAACGGCCCAGATTGTCCTTGGAAGCCAGAGGAAATTTTTTAATTTTTTCAATATCTTTGATGGTGATCAGTCCTTTCAGATTGCCCTGATGATCGACTACCAATAATTTCTCAATCCTGTTTTTATGCAGCAGGGCTTTGGATTCTTCCAGGGTAATACCCACCTTGGCCGTAACCAGGTTGTCCTTGGTCATGACTTCGGAAACCTTTTTTTTGAGGTTGGTTTCAAAACGCAAGTCCCGGTTGGTGACGATCCCGATCAATTTTTGGCCTTCTACGATGGGTACCCCGGAGATGCGGTATTTTTCCATGACCGTCAGTACATCGTGGACCCTTTTGTCCGGTCCCATAGTCACCGGATCGACAATCATCCCGCTTTCCGATTTTTTGACCTTTTCAACTTCCGTGGCCTGGTTTTTGATCCCCATATTTTTATGGATAATGCCGATCCCACCCTCGCGGGCCATACTGATGGCGGTCTGGGATTCGGTGACCGTGTCCATAGCTGCACTGACAATGGGCATATTCAACTGAATGGACTGGGTCAGTCTGGTCTGGACGCTGACCTCCCTGGGCAGTACCATGGAATAAGCCGGTTCAAGCAAAAGATCATCGAAAGTCAACCCGTCCCGGATGGGATTTGCCGCTGTGGTCATTTGTACTCCTTTCAAAGAAAATCAGAGGCTAAGGGGCCGGTTTGGGGTTCGGAGTAATTAGTTCGGAGTGAAAACCTGTTTTCCCGGCCCCGAACTCCGAACTCTTAACTCCGAACTGTATTTTAAAGGATCAGCCCTTCCAACAACCCCGCATCGCTGACCAGAAGGGCTTCCCTTGAAAAATGATCCATGATTTCCAGGACTAATAAAAGCCCGGCGATAATGATATCAGCCCTTCCCGGTTCCAAACCGATCCATTTAACTCTTTGGTCAATAGACAGGGGCGCAATATCTTCGGATAAGGACTTAAGACCCTGCCTGGTCAGTACCGTCCCGTTGATCCGATCCGGATCATACGTCTCGAGTTTGGTCATCATGGCGGTCAGCGTGGTCACCGTTCCCGCCGTTCCGATTAAAGTGTTTATGTTATCATTTTTTTTTAGATTTTTCTTTAAAATATTTCGACAGTGGCCTTTCAGGGATTGTATTTCTTGTTGGCCTGGGGGATCAGACCGGAGGAATTGTTCCGTCAAGAGCACCACCCCCAAAGGCAGACTGATCCTTTCGGTCAATTGTCCATCGTCCATAAAGACAAATTCGGTACTTCCTCCGCCGGAATCGAAAATTATGGTTTTCCCGGGCCGTGATGGAAAAACGGAAAGGACCCCCCGGGCCATAATGCGGGCCTCTTCGATCCCGGAGATAATCCGCAGCGGCAGCCCGGTTTCCTCTTCAATCCTTTTTAAAAAAAAGGAAATATTTTCCGCTTCCCGCAATACCCCTGTACCGACGGCCAGGATTTCGGTTACACCTTCCGCATCGACCTTATTCTTAAAACGTTTTAAAACAGTTACGGCATCTTCCATGGCCTGGGAAGAAAGAAGCCGGTGCTGATAAAAATGCCTTCCCAACCGGACAATCTCCCGCTCCCGGTACAGGGGACGAAATCCCACCCCGCTTTCCCATGCGATCAAAAGGCGTAAGGTATTGGAACCAATGTCAATGGAGGCAATTTTTTTCAAGGGGCTGTCTGATACGGATGATAAGTTTTCGGTTGATGAATCTTTATCAGAACCCTTTCCCGACTTCAAGGCCTAAATTTTTTTCTGACAGGATTAACAAGTCTAAAAAGTTTTTAAATTTTACTCCTTCTTCATCCGTTCGACAATCATTTCAGCGGCTTTTTTTCCGGAAAGGAGCATGCCCCCGAAGATGGGGCCCATACGCGGTCCGCCGTAAGCATTATTGGCCGCCATACCGGTGACAAATAATCCGGGATAAACCTCATTGGTATTGGCCACGGTGAAGGACTCGCCTTCCTGGGCCCAAAGCGGAAGCTCTCCGATGACCTGGCCGGTGCTGTTATTCAGGCGGACCCCCATTTTTCTGGTAATCAGCGAAGTAATTTCTGCCGGATGGCCTGTCCCGTCTACCACATAAGAGGCCTGAATGCTCAGGGGATCAACATGCAGATCAAGACTTTTTACCGGTGACCAGTTGATCACCAGACCGCAAATGCGTTTGATTCCGTTCACCTCCTTGAAACTGACATCTTCAACCTTTACACAATTCATGATCACGCTGCCGGCCTGAATGCACCGGTAACTCAGGCAGGAAGCCGCCTCCACGCTGTCAAAGGTGAAGTAGCCGTTCCCTCGGGCCTTCAGTCTGATCCCCATTTCCTGGGCTATGGGAAGGGCGTCATCCTGGAGTACGGCTTCATTGAACATCATGCCCCCGCCCCACATACCGCCGCCAGGTGCCAGTTTGGATTCAAATAGAACTGCTTTATACCCGGCTTTGCCGAGATAATACCCGGCAGTCATATTAGCCGGTCCTGCTCCGACCATGGCCACATCCACCTCTAACAGCGAAAGCAATTTCTCATGATAGGATTGAACAATAAGCCGGGAAATAGTCACTTCATCGAGTTTCATATCAAAAACCTCCTTTTATTATGGGATTTAACAATCCCGAGTCAACCACTGCCACAATTAAAAAAGCCGCTATCCCGGGCAGAGATAGCGGCTTAAATTTGGAGACCTTATCTTGAGCCACATCCCTCCGCCGGTATTGTCCGGATCAGGTTTTAAGGGTCTTTCTTCTCAGCCGATCTCCCGGCACCCCTTGCAGCCTTAACTCTAATTTTTCATAACCTTAGTAAAAAGCCGTTTAAAAGTCAAGCCCCATGGCTTCCTCCTTTTTATACGCTCTCTCCAATGGATTCAATTTTGCCTCCCAGCGGGTCCCAGCGGGTTCAATTTTGCAAATTGAACCCGTATTTTTAGACAGATTTGAAACCTGCTTCCTCCAAGGTTGATGAACATGTAAAAAGTCGCCAAACACGCATTACGTCATTCCCGCGCAGGCGGGAATCCAGTGTTTATAACCTGTTACGTCTGACATGGGTTTCCACCTGCGCGGGAATGACGACTTTTTGTGAGTTTGTCAAGGTTCCAACCTGCTCCTGCCAAAAAATTGGAAGAAGAGCAGGGATAATAAATGTTGACAATTGCCTTTGGATATGATTTTTTTCTTATATTTTACATCGTTAAGTTCTTGCATCCAATTTTCTTATTGAGCCCGCTCCTGCAGATTCAATTTTGCCCTGCGGGTTCAATTTTGCAAATTGAACCCATTGAACCCATTCCTTTGGGTCTTGAACCCGTAATTTTGGACAGGTCCGAACCCTGTCCGGCAATATTGGGAGCAGGTTGCAAACCTGCTCCGGCAGAAAGGCAAATAATACAAGCAATAGTGGAAATAGCGGAAGCAAGTTCAGGAGGCGGGAGCAGGTTTGAAACCTGCTCCTGCTCCCACTTCCCCACAGGCAGTAAACTTATCTCCCATGGAGAAACCATTTTTTATGCCCTCTCCTGAAACTTTTATAGCCTTCTGCAGTCTTATCCTTGGGACCGTCAAATTTTCAGAGGAAAGCTGGGAGGAGGATGCCCGGCTGGTAAGCCTGCTGAAAAAAGGAGAGCGGGAAGCATTCGCCCAATTAGTCACAAAATATCAACAAGATATTTACAAGCTGGCCTACTTCAAATTATGGAATCAGGCCGAGGCCGAAGACGCCGCCCAGGAGGCCTTTGTCCGGTCCCTTGCGGCAATTAGAAGTTTGCGGGACGGTAAAAAATATTTCGGATTCCTTAAAACCATTGCCCTCAATTGTTGTAATGACATGATTACACACAAGATCAGAGAAGGAGATCCGCTCCCGGAGTACGAATCGAACGAGACCACCCCAATCAACATATTTAATCCCGGTTCCCCGGAAGAGATCGCAGGGCAAAAAGAAATCATTGATCAGGTAAAAAAAGCCTTGGACAAACTCGATGAAGCCGAAAAAGAAATCGTGATTCTAAAACATTACCAGGAATTAACCTTTCAGCAAATTGCCGTCAGGTTGGGAATTCCTGAAAACACAGCCAAGACCAATTTTTACCGGACCCTGGAAAAATTAGCCCGGACCTTACAATCCTTAAGGGGGGAACACTGAGATGGATTGTAACGAGGTAAAAAATCTGCTTTATGATTTGGTTACCGGTAAGGTGAAAGGGGACACTATGACTTCTGTCGAAAGGCACCTTCAGGAATGTCAAAACTGCCGGCAGGCCAGGGAAAGAATAGTGCACACCATAATGGCTTTGAATGCTGTCCAGCCCCCTCCCCTTTCTCCCGGTTTCCAAACAGAGGTGCTTAAGAGAGCCCAACGTATCCCTTTACCGTCAAAACCTTTATGGCCGCGTCTTAGGGAATGGTTTCAGGTTCCCTATATCAAATAGCCTCTCGAAGGATTAGCGGCTACAGCCGTCATTCTCATCGCCCTAACCGTATATAAAGACATAACCTTGACAAAACCTTCAAAAACAGAAATGACTCCTAAAAGTTTTCAAATGGAATTTTCTGAGACTACAGCCAAACACCCGATCATTATCCCGACCAGGGATTTAGATAAGACGCTGTCAACCCTTGAAAATCTCATAAAAAAATACGATGGCCGAATAATCCGAAGCCTCTCCCAAGACCGGGAAATCCAGGTAACTTTGACCTTGAAAAAGGAAAACGAGGCGGCCTTTTTGACCCAACTTAAAAAATCAAGGGTACAGATGGAACGAGATGGGTTTCGGGATGACGATGGGAATATGGTTGTGATATTAAAGGAAATAAAATAAACTAAATTCCGTAAGGGATCAATTGTATGAAGATATACTTAGACCTCAGTGTTTTAAATCGCCCTTTTGATGATCAAATTCAACCCAGAATTTGGCTGGAAACTATGGCCTTCACAATCATATTGCAGTTGATTGAGACCAAAAAAATCTCTCTTGTCACTTCTTCTGTCGTTGCATTTGAAAATAGTAAGAATCCTTTTCCAGAGCGTCGAGATTGGGTTACAGGTTGTATGGCCTTATCCCGTAAAAATATTTTTCTAAATTCGGATATAAGGAAGAAGGCTCAAGAATTAGAGAACCAGGGATTTAAACCTATTGATTCTTTACACTTGGCTTGTGCTGAATCAGGCATGGTAAATTTCTTCTTGACGTGTGATGATCTGATCCTGAAACGATACAAAGCGGAAAAAATGGTGGTAATTAATCCGATTGAATTTATTTTCAAGATAACAAGGGGGTAGTAAGATGAATATAGGGATTACCAGTGAGCAAAAAATATTACAAGAAGGCGAAGCGGTATTAAGGAAACACCTGGGCACTTCGAAGACTGCTCGTTTTCTAAGTGCCTGGCGCCAAGGGGCAGGTGATTATCTAAAGATTAAGGAAGAATTATTTGAATCAGAAACAGTGGATTCCTTATATAAAAAAATAAAAAGATTCGAAAAGCCCGGCAGATAAACCTGCCACGGTTCAAACTGGACCGTCAAAATCAAAATCGTCTCATGTGTTTTTGGTGGGTTTCTTTGGGTTTCACATACCCACCATGCTGTACCTATTTATTTTATTGGTGGGTTACACTTCGTTCCACTACTTGCTACTAAAAACCAAATTGACGGGATTTTTATACCACTCCCGTTATATTATTAGCCCCGTTCGGGCCAGCCGTATAACAATGTCACATTTGGCAAAAATGGACCATCGTGAAAATGAAAAATAAATTTTGTTATTGCAAAAACCATGCTATGCGAAATAAAATAAATTATCTTATTATTTTATATGGTTAGGTATGATGAAGCGAGAAGGAAGAATGAATATTTGCACAAAAGCTTGTGACCTTTGCACAAATATTTGGTTATGGATGGAATGGTGGGTTGCGTTTCACTCCACCCACCCTACAAAGCTACAAAGCCTTAAATAAAACAAAGTGTTTTTAAACTGGGGGGCCTTCTTTCTCTTTTACCCCGCCTTCGGGATTGGGATGGAGAAATGCTAAGGGTTCTTTAAAACTTCATCATGATTTCCAATAACTCTTAGAGTTATGACGTCCCTCTTGATGGTTAAGGAAAACCGGTAGCGATAATCAACCCTGGCTTCCCAGATGTCCTTAACCCCTCCAATCTTTTTCAAATGCAATGAGGGATGAAACATATTCTGCATCAATAGCGTTATCGCCTTTTCAGTCTTTTTCTGTATGTGTGCTGGAAGTTTTAAAAATAGGGCATCAAATGTCTTGGCTCGGTTTATTTTTTTCATCTATTGGACTTTTTTCTTTGCCTTTTTGAGATCCGAAAAAAAATCATCCATCTCACTTGCCGAATAGGTTTTAGAAACTCTTCCCGCACATAGGTCTGCTTCAGCTTCTTTCTCCAGCCTTTGCCATTTGGGGGTAAAAAAGTAGAGTTGAGTGGGGTCTATCCGGTCTAATGCTTCTTTATGTTTAATAAAGCAAAGAAATTCCAATACCTGCTTAGCCTTTTCGGCGGAAATGTCGCTTAATTCTTTAAGGATCTCATCTTTATAATTGATTTTTATTTGGGGCATAATACCTCCCGACTAAAGACAAAAAGGATTTGTTTTTACTTTCTTAATTGCCAAGGCTATTTATAAAAATTCTTCAAATGGCCAATCGTTATTTTTATTTTGCCCATGCTATTAAAATTCTTTAATGAAGTCAATAGCTTTATTATACAGCCACCTGACTCTCTTTTCTACATTGCTGTACCTGTTTATTTTATTGGTGGGTTGCACTGCGTTCCACCCACCCTACACGCTTTTAAGTTTGATTGCATTTATGATTTCTTCAAATACGGGTACGGGCTAACTGCTCGTCGGTCCTTTTCTGAGCTTCTCTAAGTTCTTTGAGGCCCTCAAAGAATTGTTCTATCCTCTTATCAATACTATCTATTTTGGTTTCTTCTTTTTTCATCCTCTAATTTTCTTCCAACAAGAAACGTCTGTCAAGTTTTTTATGCGGCAAACCACTTCATGCCGTCCTTGGACATTCCAGAAGTAAAGCCTGGCTTCCGAGTCACCCGGCCAACAGTATCCCCTGGAGACTTTGGGCCACGTAGGTTTCAAAAAAGGCCCCTTTAAGGGATCTGATTTAAGGTGTTCAATGCCGCCAAAAAAACAGGCCAATCCCGAATCAGAACAAGCCCCGGCCCGGGGACGTTTATTCTTTCATTAATTCTTCCAGATCGTTCCGGGTCTTTTCCAGGAAGGTCTTAATCCCCTCGACTTTTTCTTTTTTCAGGACACCCGTTTCCTTCAAATAGCCCTTAAGCCCTTGCCAGCGGCCCTCCGTTGCGGCCAACAGGGATAGGATTTCTTCGGCCTCCGGGATCAACTCCAAAGCCTTCTTCCTGGGCGCGAGGAGGGTGATGGTTTCCAGCCAGTGGGGGACCTGCACTTGAAAAGGAAAAGTCTTCTCAATGTTCTGGGCCAGGGCCAGGCTGGTCGATTCCTCACCATGGATAATAAAGACCATCAGATTCGGATTTTTAAAATGACCGATCCAAGCCATTAACTCCTTTTGATCGGCATGGGCCGAAAAGCCGTTGATGGTGTGTATCTCGGCCCGGACGGCCACATCTTCCTGGAAGATACGAACCTTTTTGGCCCCTTCTACAATGGCCCGCCCCAAGGTCCCTTCGGCCTGGAAGCCGGTGATGACGATCTGGGCCCCGGACCGCCATAAATTATGTTTCAGGTGATGTTTAATCCTCCCGGCATTACACATGCCGCTGGCGGCGATGATAATAGCCGTCCCGGGCTGCCGGTTGATGGCCATAGACTCTTCGGCCGTCCGGGTATACTTCAACTCCGGCAATTCGAGAGGGTTTTCTCCCTGGGCAATCAGTTGGGTCATCTCCTCATCAAAATATTCCGGATTATTTTTAAAAATTTCCGTAGCCGATATGGCCAGGGGACTGTCCACGAAGACCGGGATAGAGGGTATCTTCCCCTGTCTTCGAAATTCATGGAGTACATAGAGAATCTCCTGGGTCCGCTCAATGGCAAAGGCCGGGATGATTATCTTTTCCCCGGATCGGATCCCCTTCTGGATGGCGGCCAGGAGTTCGGACTTGCTTTCTTCCAAAGACTTGTGGGGACGATTGCCGTAAGTGGATTCCACAAATAGAAAATCGGCCTCTTCCACAATATCCGGATCAGGGACGATCATGGCCTCCTGGCGCCCGATATCCCCGGAAAAGATCACCCTGCCCTTCTGGCTGCCTTCCTGGAAACGGATCTCCAGGAAAGAGGCTCCCAGGATATGACCGGCCCGGTGAAAACAGATTTCGATTTCCGAACTGAGAGGAAAACACTCCCCCGGATCAATGGGTTGGAAAAAGGCCAGACTGCGTTCCGCCTCTTCCATATTATACAAGGGTTCCACCGGTTTCTGGCCGGACCGGATATTCTTCCGGTTCTGCCATTCCGCTTCCATTTCCTGAATATGGGCGCTGTCCCGCAGCATGATCCGGCAGAGTTCGAAGGTGGCCTTGGTACAGAGGATCTTGCCCTTAAATCCCTCCTTGACAGCCTTCGGAATCAGCCCGGAGTGATCCATGTGGGCATGGGTCAGGAGGATGTATTTTATCCCCTGGGGCCGGTACTTTGTGATAGAACGGTTCCTTTTTTCGATCTCTTTCCCCCCTTGAAACATCCCGCAATCCACCAGGAATCGGATGTGGGCGTTTTCCAGAAGGAAGCAGGAGCCGGTTACGGTCCTGGTAGCACCTAAGCAGGTTACACGCATGGGTAAAATCCTTTCTTGTAGCTTGACAGTCCGGGCTAAATCATATAAGCAGATGATTGGGAATTCAATGAAAAAGTTGGACCTTTTGTTAATCGAGGCTTAAGAATATGAATATGGAATTCAAGTCCGAGCATCACGATCATCAATATGTCATTGATGATTTGACGATTAAAGACTCCTGGCGGATGTTCCGCATTTTGGCCGAGTTTGTGGACGGTTTTGAAACCCTGTCTCAAATCCATCCGGCGGTCTCTATGTTCGGTTCGGCCCGGGTGAAACCGGGAAATCCGGCCTACGACCAGGCGGTGGAAATCGCCCGTCTATTAGTCAAAAGTGGATTTAATGTCATCTCCGGAGGCGGTCCGGGGGTCATGGAAGCGGCCAACAAAGGGGCGGCCGAGGCCGGGGGCAAGTCGATCGGTCTGAATATTCAACTGCCTTATGAACAAAAGCCCAACCCTTTTGCCAATGTCCGGCTGGATTTTCGTTATTTTTTTATCCGCAAGGTCATGTTTGTCAAGTATGCTGTCGCTTATGTCATCCTTCCCGGCGGGTTCGGGACCCTCGACGAATTCACCGAGGCCATTACCCTGATTCAAACCCGACGTATTAAACCCTTTCCGGTTATTTTAGTGAACCGGAATTACTGGAAGGGGCTATTGGACTGGATGCGCAAGGTGGTTTGCCCGGAATGCCTGATCTCTCCGGAGGATATGGATATCATTCAGGTGATTGATGAACCGGAAGAGGTCGTCCGGGCCATCAGGAAGATTATTATTCTTTAGAGGAGGCTATGATGACCTTCAAAGAAAAAATCTCTTCGATCCTTAAGGGATTGGATAAGGCCTATCCCCAGTCCCACACGGCCCTCCATTTTAGAACGCCCCTGGAGATCTTGGTGGCTACCATCCTGTCGGCCCAGTGTACGGACAAACGGGTTAACGAGGTCACCAGGACCCTGTTCCAGAAATATAAAACCCCAGGGGATTATGCCCAGGCCCCTGTCACTGAGATTGAAGAGGATATCCGGTCCACCGGATTCTTTCATAACAAAGCCAAAAATATCCGGGAATGCTGCCGGGAATTGATCAAAAGACACCAGGGGGAGGTCCCCAGGACTATGGAGGAGCTGGTGGCCTTGCCGGGGATTGGTCGTAAAACCGCCAATGTCGTCCTGGGTAACGTCTTCGGGATTCCGGGTATCGTAGTCGATACCCATGTCAGCCGGGTCTCCCAGCGTCTCGGATTGACCAAAGAAAAAGACCCGGTCAAAATAGAATTCGCCTTGATGCCCTTGATCCCCAAAGAGAGATGGATTATTTTTTCCCATCAACTGATCGATCATGGGCGCAGTCTTTGCACGGCCCGGGCGCCCAAATGCCCGGTCTGTTTCCTGCTGCCCTATTGTGATTTCGGGAGCCAGGGGGTCCGGAAGTAGGAATTTGCATTTTGGACGCGGATGAACTCGGATCGGCAGAGGGCCGATCGTGCAGATGGACCAGGTTTTCAATATAAAGGGCTTAAGATGGTTATCTGCGGGTATCGGCGAAAATCTGCGTCCCAATTTAATTTGTTTAGGATAGTCGGGTAACCAAAACATGACTGAGCCGCTCACCGATTCCCCTGCCCTGGTCGAAATAAAAAACCTCTTCAAGTCTTACTATCGGGGCAGTCAGCAAATATCGGTACTGCAGGATATTACCCTGAGCATTCCGGAAGGGGAATTTATGGCCCTTATGGGGCCATCCGGATCAGGGAAAACCACCCTGCTGAATCTGATCGCCGGAATTGATCAGGCTGACCAAGGGATGATCCGAATCGCCGGGACCGATATTACGGCCTTGAGCGAAATGGATCTGGCCCGTTGGCGCTCCCGGCACATTGGCTTTATCTTTCAGTTCTATAACCTGCTGCCGGTCCTGACGGCCTATGAAAATGTGGAACTGCCTTTACTTTTGGTCCCTCTGTCCCGACAGGAACGCCGTCACCACGTAGAAACAGCCCTTCGGGTAGTTGGCCTTTCGGACCGAATGGATCACTATCCCAAAGAACTCTCCGGGGGCCAGCAGCAGCGGGTGGCTATAGCCCGGGCGGTAATTACCGACCCGACGATTATTGTGGCCGATGAACCGACCGGGGATCTGGATAAAAACTCGGCCAAAGAAATCCTGAACCTCATGGAAGGCCTTAATCACGATTTTGGAAAGACCATTATTATGGTTACCCACGACCCCCGGGCCGCCCAAACCGCCCACAAAAGGCTCTTTTTGGACAAGGGGGTTTTGAATAAAGAGGACTTGTCATAACATTACAGCGACACTTTTTAGGAATGGATCCGATCATGGTTGTTTCCTGTGCCGAATATAGAGAGACACAACAATTGTTGGCTTTAAAGAAAAGGCTGGCCGAGGGGAAATTAGACCCGGAAGAACAAAAAGAGTTGGAAGAGCTGGTTTTGAAATTGGAGAAGGACCTGGGATTATAAAAAACCATGTTCCTCTTGAAAAAAGTGGTTTCCCGCCTGTTTTTCCCCCTGTCGCTGATCATCGAACTTTTGATTATCGGCTTATTGTGGCCTAAAAAAGGGAAAAGGTTTCTCTTAGCCGGTGTCATCCTTTTGTATCTCTTCTCTTTCGACCCTTTTGCCGATTTATTGCTCTGGCCTTTAGAAAGACCCTATACTCCCGTACAAGAAGCCTCGATGATCCGGAAAATTAAATGGGTGGTGGTTTTAGGAGGCGGCTCCAGGGAAAAGGCCTCATTGACCCCGGAAGACCGTTTAGACGATCCCTCCTTAAAACGGTTATTGGAAGGCCTGCGGCTTTGCCGTCACCTGCCCATGGCCAAGCTCATCGTCTCCGGTGGCAATAGTCGCGGAAAAACCCCCGTGGCCCAGATTATGAGGGAAGTCGCCCTTCAATTCGGCCTGCCTCCTTCCCGTCTGGTCTTGGAGGAATCCTCCTGGGATACCTTGGATGAAGCCCGAATCCTTAAAAAGCAACTCGGGCCGGATCCCTTTTATCTGGTTACCTCGGCCGGCCATATGACAAGGTCTATGGCCCTGTTTAGAAAAGAGGGGGCCCATCCCATCGCCGCCCCGACGGATTTCCGGGCTGTCTGGGACCCCCTGACGGTTACCGACTTTTTACCCCAGGCCAATAGCCTCATGAAGACGGAGCGGGCCTTTTATGAATATCTCGGGCTTTTATGGGGCTGGGCCAGGGGATATCTGTAACAAAACCAACCAAAGATATTTGAAATTTTAGAATTCAGAAGTCAGAAGTCAGAATGATTAACAACCCCAATAAAAGATATACCATTATTCTGGATTCCGACTCCTGGATTCTTTGCATCGCAATATATCAAGACCCGTTTATAAAATTCTGCGAGATAAATTGGCAGATATGGAAGTGCCTAAAAGGCCTCCCCTGGAATCTCCAGGACCTCCCGACCTTCGCGTAAACAGGTCTCCAAACGCACCAAAGTTTCCGGCAAGGTAACCCCGGTCCAATAGGTGGCCTGCATCACCTTGCCCAAATAGTAATTATTGCCTGGATCCTTTTCCAAATAGCCCTGGGCCTTAAGGGCCAGATCCAATAAGCGCCAGGCGACCGTGGCTTCGCCGAAACAAAGAAGGGCCGGATAGGTTGTCGAGGCCCAATGGAGCGGATCGGATTGGGACATTCGAGAGAGTTCTTCGGCTACTTCCCCTAATCGTTTAACCACCCTGGAAAGGTCCCGGATGGCCGGCCCCAAAACCGGGTGTTCCTGGTTTTTTCGACAAAAATCGGTTAATTCCCCCATAAAAGCCTTAAATGGAGCGCCCTGGCTGATCCGCATCTTGCGTCCCATCAGGTCCATGGCCTGGATGCCGTTGGTGCCTTCATACAAGGACATGATCTTGGCATCCCTTAAATACTGTTCCAGGGGGTATTCCTTGCAAAAACCGTATCCACCCAGACACTGAATGGCCGTTTCACAGACCCGAAATCCCATATCCGAGCAATAGGCCTTTATAATGGGGGTGATGAAATCGAGCAGGGCATTGTAGTGCTTCTTTTCCTCTCCCTCCGGCAGCTCCAGGGCCAGATCCGACCAAAAGGCCCCGGTGTAAATCAAAGACCGCATCCCATCGACCATGGCCTTCATCCACAGGAGCATACGCCGCACATCCGGGTGGTCGATGATCGGCACATAGCCGGTTTTGCGGCCGGCCAGATCCGAACCTTGAATACGGTTCCTGGCATAGTCCAGGGCATTCTGATAAGCCGTGCTGGCCAGGGCCATACCGCTGACGCCGGTATTGATCCGGGCCTGATTCATCATCTGGAACATATGGGCCAATCCCTGGTTGGCCTGGCCGCACAGATAACCGACACATTGATCGTTATCACCGAAATTGAGCACACAGGTGGGCGAGGCGTGCAGACCCAGTTTCCTTTCCACCCCGGCGCAGAGGACATCATTAGGCTCCCCCAGGGAGCCATCCGGATTCACCCGGACCTTCGGGACCACAAAAAGAGAAATCCCTTTGACCCCTTCGGGAGCCCCATCGATGCGGGCCAGGACCAGATGGATGATGTTTTCCGTCAGATCATGATCCCCCCAGGAGATAAATATCTTGGTGCCCTTGATCTTATAATGATCTCCTTCCGGATAAGCTACGGTTCGGAGGGCCGCCAGATTGGAGCCGGCATTGGGCTCGGTCAGGCACATGGTACCGCCCCACCGGCCTCCATACATAGGGGGGACATAACGTTCCTTGAGCTCTGCATCGGCAAAACTCTCTATTAAATGACCGGCCCCATGGGACAAACTGGGGGCCATGTTAAAGGACTGGGCGGCTCCGTACATAAAATCATTGACGATGATCCGCATCATATGGGGAAATCCCTGACCGCCGTACCGGGGGCTGCGGACGGCCGCAGTCCAGCCGTTTTCTCCATAGAGCCGAAAGGCTTCCCGGAACTCAGGGGCACAATGGACCTGGCCCTCTTCCAGCCGGACCCCCCATCGTTCGCCGATTTCCTGAAGGGGTTCCACCACCCCTCGGGCGAATTTCAAGGCTTCGCTGACCAGCATATCCAGCGTCTCCTCATCCAAATCCTTATAACGCTCCAGCCGGCAGAGGCTGCCGTAGTTCAACTGGTCTTTGAGGATAAAAAGAGGGTCTTTTTCATTAATTTTAAAATGTCCCATAATAAGGTATTCTTCTCCTTAAATTTAATCATAAATTTAATTAACTATATTTCGCCGGACCTGTCAAGGGAAATTGGCTCTTGCCTTAAGCGATACTGGATACTGGATCTTTATTAATAATACCTCCCCTTAAAATTCTGGAGGACCGAATCCAAGAAATCTAATTTCAAATAGTTTTTATTAGTCTTTTCCCTGCAGGAGGATAAGGCAGGATAGAGGGGGCAGGGTTAGCAAGAGGGATTGGGAATACGAATGGAATGGCCGGGGTTCGGTATGAATCAGGCCGCAATTGCCCAGATTGCTCCCACCGTACCACTCGGAATCGCTGTTGATTGCTTCCCGGTAATAAGGGGCGAAAGGAACCCCGATGCGGTATCCAAAACGGGGGACCGGCGTCAGGTTGACGACGACCACCACCCAGCTTTCCTTAGATCTCCGGATATAGGAAACCACGGATTGCTGCCAGTCCTGGCAATCGATCCAGCGAAATCCTTCGGGTTGGTGATCTTTTTCCCAGAGGGCCGGTTCCTCAATGTAAAGCTTCCCCAGATCGGTCATGAACCTTTTTAATCCCTGTCTCAGGGGATCTTGTTCCAGATGCCAATCCAGGCTTTGGTCATGATCCCATTCCCGCTCCATGGCCAGCTCGGTTCCCATGAATAACAGTTTTTTACCGGGATGGGTATACATATAACCCAGCAGAGTCCTCAGATTGGCGAATTTTTGCCAGGTATCACCAGGCATCTTGGAAAATAAAGAACCCTTTCCATGCACCACTTCATCATGGGAAAGAGGCAGGATAAAATTTTCCGAATAGGCATAGAGCATGGAAAAGGTCAACTGGTTGTGATGAAAGCTGCGGTGGACCGGATCTTTGGAAAAATAGAGCAAGGTATCGTGCATCCAGCCCATATTCCATTTAAAGCCGAAACCCAGGCCGTTCAGATAGACCGGGGCGGTTATCCCGCTCCAATCCGTGGACTCCTCGGCCATGGTGAAGCTTCCGGGGAAGAGACCGTAAACCTTTTCGTTTAAGGTTTTTAAAAAAGAGATGGCCTCCAAATTCTCCCGGCCTCCAAATGGATTGGGGACCCATTCCCCTTCTTTGCGGCTGTAGTCGAGGTAAATCATGGAGGCCACGGCATCCACCCTCAAACCATCTATATGATATTGGTCCAGCCAGAAAAGGGCGTTGGCCAGGAGAAAATTCCGGACCTCATTCCTTCCGAAATTAAAAATCAGGGTGCCCCAGTCCTGATGTTCCCCTTTTCGGGGATCGGCGTGTTCGTAAAGGGCCGTGCCGTCAAACCAGCGCAGGCCGTAATCGTCCTTGGGAAAATGGGCCGGCACCCAGTCCAGGATAACCCCCAGGCCGGCCTGATGACAGGCATCCACTAAGTACCGAAAATCATCCGGGGTCCCATAGCGGCTGGTCGGGGCAAAATAGCCGGTAACCTGATACCCCCAGGAGCCGTTAAAGGGGTGCTCGGCTATGGGCAATAGTTCCAGATGGGTAAATCCATATTGCTTCATCTCTTTAATCAAATATGGAGCGACCTCCCGGTAGGTCAGAGGTCGATTTTTTTCTTCCAGGACCTGGCGAAACGAACCCAAATGGCATTCATAGATGGCTACCGGTGCGGTGCGGAGATTGACGCCGGCCCGCTTCTCCATCCACAGGTCATCCCCCCATTGGTACTCTGAAAGGTCCCAGATCCGGGCACACATGGCCGGAGGAATCTCCATGGAAAAGGCCAGGGGATCGGTCTTAATTCGGAGGTGGCCTTCCCGGGTCTTGATCTCGAATTTGTAGAGAAGTCCGGGCCTGAGCCCCGGCACAAAGAGTTCCCAAATCCCGGAACTGCCCATGACTCGCATGGGGAAAAGGCGGCCATCCCATTGGTTGAACTCTCCCAGGAGACTTACCCTCAGGGCATTGGGGGCCCAGACGGCAAAGGAAACTCCGGAGACCTCGTCCATGGTCCGCAGATGGGCACCCAGGATTTCATAGAGTTTCAAGTGATTGCCTTCGTTAAAAAGGTGGAGGTCCATGTCTCCCAGGGTGGGAAGAAAACGGTAAGGGTCTTCGGTTTCCCAAAAACGGCCATCTTGAAAGGAGAAACGGAAACGATAGGGAACGGGCCAGGGGATATCATCCAGGTCGGCTTCGAAGATCCCTCCTGGGTGAATCCGGGCCATGGCTACTGATTGGTCTTCCAGGAAAAGGGTGGTTTCCAGGGCATCGGGGTGAAAAGCCCGGATGATTACCCCCGCCTTTTCCCCCTGATGATAGGGATGCCCCCCCAGGACCCGGTGGGGCTCGGAGTGTTCTCCTTTTGCCAGGGAATCGAGCTGTTTTTTCATTCCGCCCCCCAGCCGATGACATCTGAGGGGATATCGATTTCCCGGGCAAAGGCCTTATACCGTTCCCGATACTCAGGACGGTTCCGGGGAAGGTCATTACAGGCATCTAAAAAACTGTTTTGAATCTTCCAAAGATTGAGAGGGAGTTCAAAGAGATGACAGGTCTGAATCACCTTTTGGATAGCCGTAAAAAGTCGATCCGGCTCTGGATATTCCCTTAATTGTTTTATGGCCTTTTCGATCCTTCTTTGGATCCGTTGCTGTATCAGTTCTTTGGTCAGGGGATACCCCAGCTCTTGGGAGCGATGGAAAAATTCCTGTAACCCTTCCAGTCGTTTTGAACCGGCAAAGGCTTCATCGATCCCTTTTTGTAAGGTCCGGTCCAGAATCAAGGTCAAGGCCACCTCAATGGGTTTAGGGAGACTCACCCCCATATCCACTAATTTAATCAGGGTCCCGGTATCTTCCTTGACCCATTCTTCCAATAAAAGGATATGATTTTCCATGCGTTCCCGGAGGAGGAGGTTAATCAGTTTTTGCCTTTCTTCTGAAAACAGATCCTTTAAATAGAATCGGTTGGGGTCGAAGATTCCCTTAAGCCGGTCGTAGACGTCACCCAGAGAAGTCTTCTTATAAAGGGTCAGGATCTCTTTTTTCAGGGCCTCATATCCCTGGTCGGTTTCAAAGGGTTTTAAAAGACATTGAAAATCCACCCCCCCAAAATGGAGGACCGAAAAAATGACCTCTTTTTCTTCCAAGGTGATGGTTGAAGAAATCTTAACATGGCCAATCGCCAGGTGGGACCCGTTCTGGGGGAGAATCATCTGATCCTGATGGCCCAATCGATAACAATAGACCCGATCCTTTTGTTCCCGTTGATAAATGGATCCGATGGCATAGTGGGCCAGGACTTGAGACAGGTCGATCACCGAAGGTCTGACCTTTATTTCCCAGACTTTTTCGCCGTTCCCGAATTCCTTTAAGTTACTGGGGGCCTTTTTCAGGGTGGCCAATAAAGGGGGTTCTAAATCTCTTCCGAAATCTTTGGCCAGTTGAATGGATCGGCCGGCATATTTCAGGATCTGGGTGGTTTCCAAGCCGCTGATCTCATCAAAAAACCAGCCGCAACTGGTAAACATCAGAAGTCCGTGGCGCTGCATTTCCAGAAGCTTCAGGGCTTGAACCCGGTCTCCAGGGGAAAGGGATTTTTTCTTACCTTGATCGGCAAAAAAACGATCCAGAGTTTCCGGAGAACGGTCCAAAAGGACCTCGATATAGGCATCCCTGGCCTGCCAGGGGTCTTTCAAAAAGGAGGCCCCCCGACTTTCAAACAGAAGGTCCAATTCGTTTTTTAAGCGGTCCAGGCCTTCCCGAAGGGGGGCCCGCCAGGCTTGTTGTTGATCCGGACCGCCCAGACGGCAGCCACAATCGGCCCGCCACCGTTCGACACCATGGGCACAACTCCAGGAAGTGTTTTCATTGATTTCCACTTCGTATTGGGGAGGGTAGTGGGCCAGAAACCAACCATAATTGATGACCTGAAGAGTTGGATCCTTTTCCAGTAAATGGAGGGTATAGGCCAGAGCCATATCTCCGAAAAGACGGTGATGACCATAGGATTCCCCGTCCGTTGCTACCTGGACCAACTGGGGACCGGGGTATTGGGGATCAAAGCCGTTAAGCAGTCGCTGAAAAAGGACTTCACCGTTCTGTAGAAAATCCTGAAAAGCGATTCCGTGTGAAAGGCCTCCGTCATAGAAAAAAAGGGCTATCTTTTGTCCCCCTGGGAGATGGCACCAATAGGGCTGCCGGGGATTGATGTTCCCTTGAGCCTCAATCCATGGTTTCTGACCCAGAGGGCGGAAACGCTTGGCCTGATGAGGGGCCAGGATGGTAAATTGGATCCCTTCCCTTGAAAGGGCCTTGAGGGTTCTTAGGTCGACGGCGGTCTCGGGCAGCCACATCCCCTCAGGGGACCGGCCGAAACGTTTATAAAAGTCGGCCTTCCCCCAACGGATCTGGGTCAGTTTATCCCTTTCCTTAGCCAGGGGCAGGATCAGGTGATTATAGGCTTGGGCCAGGGCATTACCATGACCCTCATAGCGCTCTTGAGCAAGGCGATCGGCTTGCTGGATCCCTTTCAGGGTGATAGGGGCCTTTTCTTCCATCCAGGACAAGAGGGTTGGACCGAAGTTAAAACTGATCTTTTCGTAATTATTGCTGATCCGGATAATTTTGCCCTTTTTGTCCTGGATCCGGGACCGGGCGTTGGGGGCATAGCATTCGTCAGTAATGCGTTCGTTCCAGTCATGGTAGGGGGAAGCACTTTCCTCTTTTTCAATAGCCTCCAACCAGGGATTCTCCCTGGGAGGCTGGTAAAAATGGCCGTGGATACAGATGTAATGGGAAATTTGAGAGTCAGTGGACATGGGAGGGACGGGGACGAATGATAAAAAGCAAAGGATGAAGGACGAGAGACGAGTTAAAACGTATCGAACTGGTTTTGTTTGAATGCGTCACTCGTCACTCGTCACTTTTTTATTATTTTGTTTCCGAGGTCCCGCTGGCGGGAGAACTGGTACTGGTTTCGGTACTTTTTTCCGGGGTCTTGGGGCTGGTCTCGGCAGGTTTGTCTTTTTTCCCTGATGTTGCCGAATCCCCCTTGCGGGCGTAATCCGTTACATACCAGCCGCTGCCTTTCAGATGAAAACTGCTTTGGGAAATCATTTTCCGTAAGCTTCCGGAACATCGGGGGCATTTGGTTAAAGGGGCATCCGAGAACTTCTGCATGGCTTCGGTAACCTGGTTACATTGTTGGCATTCATACTCATAAATCGGCATGGTTTAAACCTCCTGTACTGCTAATATAATTCAGTCTGGCAACGATGGCCCAGATAGGAATCAAAAATAGGATTTAATTTTATTCCCTTCAACGGTTTCAGGATCTGATAGGTCGCCTGATGAACCTTGCCCTCTTCAACCGCCTTTTCTTCCTGATCTACATCAAAGCGTTGCATGAACTTCCTGAAACGAATGACATGGACCAGTTCGTGGGTCAAGACATAGACCATCAGAGGAAACAACTCGATACCGTCATTCCGGTCTACGACCCGGAGGATATTGTGATCCTGAAGACAGATCCGGTAATAATCCCTCGGATAATAGGTCGGGATACGAAAAGGAAAAGGATGCACATAACGGGCTATCTGGGCCAATCCGTAAGGGGTGATTTCCTCCTCTTGCAATTGGACCAAATTCGAAACCTCAAAACCATATTTTTTCCAATTACCGGCGGAAATATGGTAATGATTACAGGTAACGTCTTCTGATATCTCCAGGGCTTTATCGAGTAATGAAATTTCTCCTGGAGTAAAATGTTGATAACCGTTCATCTACCCTTACCCTTGTACCCAGCTAAGGTTTGTTTTTTATATTAATTATTATTATAAGGATGTCAAGCTTTTAAAGCAAGAATGGAACCTTTAAAACTAAAAAATCAAATCATTAAAAGCCCTTATATGAAAAGGGTCCAACGGCTGCTTGAGCGGTTGAACGATAGATCTCTTTCTGGAATCTTCATCTCTCAACCCGAAAACCGGCGGTATCTGAGCGGCTTTAAGCCAGCCGACCCTCAGCTCAACGAATCTTCCGGGTTTCTGATTATCGGAAGTGGATTGGCCATCTTGGGGACCGATCCGCGTTTTGAAGGGGAGGCACAGACCCAAGCTAAAGGATTTTATCTGTTTATTTACCGAAAAGGTCTTGAAACCTCCTGGCCGGAGATCCATGGACAACTCAAAACCATCAGAAGCCTGGCCTTTGAAGACCAATCCCTGAGTTTCCACACCTACCAGAGGTTAAAGAAGTTGATGCGCTCTAAAGGGAACTTGATTTCATTCCGGCCCACCTACCAGGTGGTGGAGGAACTGAGGGCACAGAAAGACCGCCAGGAAATAGGGGCCATAAACCGAGCCTTAAGGATAACCGAAGAGGCCTTTCAAGCGGTCCTGAAAATTCTCAGGCCTGGAAAAACCGAAAAAGAAATCGCCTGGCAGGTTAAACAATGGATCCATCTGAAAGGCGGGGACGCCCTGGCCTTTGAACCGATCGTGGCTGCCGGTCCCAACGCCGCTTTGCCTCATGCTGAGCCTTCCGACCGGGAGATCCGAAAGGGAGAACCGATTTTATTCGACTTTGGCAGTAAATGGAAGGGATATTGTTCGGACCTTTCCCGGACCGTTTTTCTGGGACGGCCCACGGACCGTTTTAAGGAAGTGTATTCTTTGGTCCGCCAGGCCCAACTCCAGGCCGAAAAAGGTATACGGGCCGGACTGACTACTGCCGAGGCCGACGTCCTGGCCCGTTCGGTTATTGAAAAGGGAGGGTATGGGAAATATTTTAAACATTCCCTGGGCCATGGAGTCGGACTGGCTACTCACGAATTGCCCAGCCTCAGCCCGATTAAGGCCACCCCCCTGCTGCCTGGAATGGTGGTTACGATAGAGCCGGGGATTTATTTGCCCGGCTGGGGAGGGGTCCGGCTGGAAAATATGGCCGTGATTCAAAAAAAAGGGGCGAGATTACTCAATCAGGATCAGACCTTTTACACCTTTAATTGAGCTGAACCTCGCCCGCCTGATTCGGTTACCGACGAAACAAGAAAATATCAGAACGAGGCTATAGCCATTTTGAGGTTTTTCATTCTTGAAACTTGCATCTTGTAACTTGTAACTCTAAAAAGGAGTTTTCCCATGCTGTTTGAAGATGGCGCCGGGGAAGAGGCCCTGGCTTATCGTAAAAAATATCGGGGAGTGATCGGGATCACCTCCAAGATCCCCATCAAGGATGCCAATGTCCTGAGTCTGGTTTATACCCCCGGAGTAGCCGAACCCTGTCTGGAGATCGCCCGGGACCCGCTCCAGTCTTTTTCGCTTTCTTGCCGCGGCAATACCGTGGGCATATTGACCGACGGGTCAGGTCTGTTCCGTTTAGGTCATGCCGGTCCGGAAGCCGCCCTGCCGGTCATGGAGGGCAAGGCGGTTATTTTCAAAACTTTCGCCGGGGTGGATGCCATACCCATCTGCCTTCGAACCAGGGATGCCTATGAGTTTATAGATACCGCCCTGGCCTTGACACCGACTTTTGGCGCCTTTTGCCTGGAGGATATAGCCAGCCCTCAGAGCTTTACGATTACCGATCATCTTGAACGGGGCGCCAATATTCCGGTTTTTAACAATCACGGCCTGGGTGTTGCCATACCGGTTCTGTCGGCTTTAATTAATTCCATGAAGATCGTTGGCAAAGACCTCTCCCAGGCCAGGGTAGTGATCAATGGAGCGGGTATGGCCGGACTGGTCAGTGCCGATTTGCTGGTCAAGGCCGGGATCAAACAGGTTATTGTCTGCGATCGGGATGGGGCTTTGTACAAGTTCCGGCTCAGGGGCATGAGCTGGGCCAAGTGGGAGATCGTAAAAAAAACCAACCCGGAAAACTTTACCGGGACTCTGGAAGAAGCCTTAAAAGGGGCCGATGTCTTTATCGGGCTTTCCGTGGGGGGGGCTTTGAAACCCGTAATGGTCCGCTCCATGGCCAAGGACCCGGTCATCCTGGCCTTATCCACCCCCAAACCGGAGATCATGCCCGAAGAAGCCCGACAGGCCGGGGCCAGGGTCATGGTCTTTAACCGGGCCGATTTCCCTAATCAATCCGATGTGGCTATGGTTTTCCCTGGATTTTTCCGAGGGATCCTGGAAAGCCGGACCAGCGATATCAACGACGCCATGGCCCTGGCTGCGGCCCAGGCCCTGGCCGATTGCGTTCCCTCGGAGGAGTTATCCCCTTATCACGTCATGCCCAAAATCTTTGATTTTCGAACAGCCCCCCGGATTGCCGAGGCTGTGGCCAGGGCGGCTGTTGAAAGCGGTCAAGCCAGGGGCGACACCGACCCGGCCCAGATCGCCGAGAAGACCCGCCGCTATGTCTATGAAGGACAATGGCCGGTTCCGCCCCCTTCGGGTAAAAAACAAACTTTAAGGGAAGAGTCTTTGGAACTGCATCGCAGGTACCAGGGCGTTCTCCAGATAAAAAACAAGATCGCCATTCGAGATAATTATATTCTGGGACAATTTTATCTCCCCCCTCTGGCGGAAAAGCCGGCCCGTTTAATCCGGGAGAATCCCGAATTGGCCTATGATTTAACCGCCAAGGGGAATTTAGTGGCCATAGTAACCGACGGCAGTGCCGTCCTGGGGCTGGGAAATATCGGTCCCCGGGCGGCCATGCCGGTTATGGAAGGCAAGGCTGTTTTGTTTCAAACCTTCGGCGGGGTGGAAGCCTTTCCGATCTGTTTGGGAACTCAAGTGGCCGATGAGATTGTGGAGATCGTCAAACGCATGGAGGCCACTTTCGGCGGGATCAATCTGGAAGACATCTCGGCTCCCCGCTGTTTTTACATCGAACGGCGTCTTAAAGAAGAAATGAACATTCCGGTTTTTCATGACGACCAGCATGGGACCGCCATTGTGGTCAGCGCCGCTTTACTCAACGCCGCCAAGATTTCCAACCGAAAACTGGAAGACCTCCAGGTGGTGGTTAATGGAGCCGGGGCAGCGGCCATTGCCGTAACCAAACTTCTCCTGGAGATGGGGGTCCGTCAGATTACCCTCTGCGATACCCGGGGGGCCATTTATCCCGGACGACCGGAAGGGATGAACTGGATTAAGAATGAAATGGCCCAGCAGACCAACCCCGAAAAAAAGAAAGGGGACCTGGCTCAGGTCGTCCGAGGGGCCGACGTCTTTATCGGGCTTTCAGTAGCCGGGGCCTTGACCCAGGACATGGTCCGAGCCATGGCCAAAGACCCGGTCATCTTTGCCCTGGCCAACCCTACCCCGGAGATCCTTCCTGAGCCGGCCAAAGAAGCCGGGGCCATGATCGTGGCCACCGGCCGGTCTGATTTTCCCAACCAGGTCAATAATTCCCTGGTCTTTCCAGGTGTTTTTCGGGGGGCACTGGATGTACGGGCCAGGGTGATTAATGAGCCCATGAAAATAGCCGCTGCTCAGGCTATTGCCGGCATGATCCCGGAAAAGGAACTGGCGATGGATTACATTATTCCCAAGGGCATGGATTTCCGCGTCCCGCCGGTGGTAGCGGCAGCGGTTGCCCGGAGCGCCATCGAGACCAATGTGGCCAAAATCGAGATCGATCCGGAAATCATCGCCCAGCGGACCCGAACCATCATTTACGAAGGAGAGCTGGGCTATTTCAAGGGGGAGGATTTTATCCTGGAAAGTGCCCGATAAAGATGGATCTTCCTATCGTTTTTTTTCTTATTGATAATTTTTTTTAAATTTGTTATAAAAGATAAGAAGCCGGGGCTTGAACCTCGGCTTCTTGTTTTAATGAAGCACTATCAGAAGGAGTTAAAAAATGGCCAATAAATCAAAAGCCACTTTCAGGAAGATGGAAAAAGAAAAAGCCCGACAGCAAAAACAGAAGGATAAGGAATCCCGCCGAATTCAGGCTAAGTCTCTCGGCAGCAGTTCTGTCCCCCGGATCGGCGATGAAGACCCGGATATCGCCGGTATCAGACCCGGTCCTCAACCCCTGCCAGAACAATGGAACGATGCCAAGAAAGAATAAGGGGAAAACCCCCGACAAATTATCTGGTAATGGGTTTAAAGTCCTTCGGTTTGGGTTAGTTCCTCTTTTTCTTTGGTCATGGCTTCCTTCCCGGCATCGAAAGCCGAGGAAAGGATACCCCTTTTTTGTTCCACAAACTCTTTCCCTTTTTCTATAAAAGTAGCGGCCTTCTCTTTCCAGTCCTCAGAAAGATGACCTGATTTTTCTTTGACCTCTTCAGCTAAATCCTTTAGTTTTCCCCGGGTCCGGTCTCCTTCCCAAGGGGAATAGAGGATTGCCAGGGCGGCTCCAACCACCCCACCTAAGATAAAAGACAAAACCAAAGCGCTCCCTGAACACCCTTTTTCCTCTGCCATATCATTTCCCTCCTTTTCCCTTTCGTTTAAAAAAAGACTGTCCGGCGGTTTTAATTCCAACTGCCAGTCCTGCCATATTCACTAAAGTTGGAGTGACTCCACCGCGAAAGATCCGGTTAATCATAGAAAAGATTTGAGCCGATTCTTTTAAGGTCAGGAATAGACCTTCTAACTGATTTAATCTTTCCTGGGTTTGAACCAGAAGACCATTAATGTTTTCTGAGGTTTCCCTTAGATTCCGCACCAGGGGAGTGATCTCCGTCTCCAAGGAATTGACCAATGTTCCCAGATTGCGCACCGTCCGGGAAACCTGATTCAGTGCCCTGATTAGAAAGACGGCCACTGCTGCCGCCACCACCAGAAATCCCCATCCTATCCAGATCCAATCCAAAAGGAATCCCCTCCTTTCCTAACAGGAAATGTTTAAAACCATTTTATCAGGTATTAGGAAGAAAAGCAATTGATTTGAAAATATAATCAATTAGGACCAGAAAAGGATCAAGAAAACAACGGTAAAGAGCCCCCTCCCGGCCCGGTTTTTTGCATAGACTTTATTTTTAGAGGATGTTAGATTCTATTCCAGACAATAAGGAGCCCGTTACTTGTTACTGGTTGCTCGAAAAAGCGAGCAAAATGTAGTTAATGAGGTTTTTATCTCTACTTTGTTTTAATTATTGGTGGGTTTCGCTGTGCTGCACCCACCTACAGGAATTTAGCCACCTGATCGACAAAACTTTGTCGATGTTGAGTTACTAAGCGCCTATACTATCGATCCTTTTTGGGCAGGGGCCTGTCGCATTGAAAGTTGATTTCCTGATTATCGGGGGCGGGATTGTCGGGGTTGCCGTGGCCCAAAAACTTTCCGGCTACGCACTGGACGGCGTCCTCCTCGAAAAGGAGGCCGAACTATCCTTCGGGGTCTCCAAGTCCAACAGCGGGATCATTCATACCGGATTCCAGAGCCCTTCCCGGCAGCTCAAGACCCGGCTGGCCGTCAGGGGGAACGAACTCTACCGGGAGCTGGCTGGAAACCTGGATTTTCCTTTTATCCCTACCGGGGAATTGGTTGTAGCCTTCCCCGGGGAAAGAAAGGCCCTGGAAGCCATCCGGGAAAACGGGGAAAAACTAGGGGTCCCCGGTCTCCAAATGGTAGATAATCCCTGGCTTAAAGAAAATGAGCCTAACCTCACGGATGAGCTCGAGTGCGCCCTACTGGGACCCACGGCGGCGGTCATCAACCCTTATGAGACGGTTTATGCCCTGGCTGAGAACGCCCAGGCCAACGGACTGCGGGTATTCTGCAACCATGAAGTTCTGGCCATCGAACAAGGCCCGGACACCTGGAAGATAATCACAACGGAAGGCACCTTTGAATCGCGGTTGGTCATCAATGCCGCCGGTCTTTATGCGGACAAGATCGCCCGGATGGCCGGGATGGAAGTCCCGGCCATCGTCCCCCGAAAGGGCGAAGAATTTATTTTGGATAAACATGCCGACCGGCTCACCAAACGGGTCATCTTTCCGGTGCCTCAAAAGTACACCAAAGGGATCCTCATCATTCCCACGGTCGACGGCAATACCATGCTCGGTCCCACGGCCGAAGAAACCCCGGACCGGGAAGACCTGACCACGACCAAATCAGGCAAACAATTCGTCATTAGCCAAATCCAGCGGCTCGTCCCCTCGGTCCGGGAAGACCAGATCATCACCTCCTTTGCCGGGGTCAGACCGACCATCAAGGAAGATGATTTTTATATTCAGGAAGACCTGGAAGGGTTCATCAACCTGGTGGGCATTCAATCTCCGGGACTCACGGCCGCCCCGGCCATTGCCGAGTACGTGGTCAACCTGCTCTCCGTCAAAAACCTCTTAAGACCTAAGAAGACGGTTATCTCCACAAGAACGGCCATTCCCCGTTTCCGTCGTCTCGGCGGAGAGGAACGCAATGCCCTGATTAAGGAAGATCCTGAGTTCGGCGAGGTGGTCTGCCGCTGTGAGCTGATCACCAGAAAAGAGATCAAAGAGGCCATCCGCAGGGGGGCCCGGACCATGGACGGGATCAAATTCCGCACTCGGAGCCAGATGGGGCGCTGTCACGGGGCTTTTTGCACCATGAAGATCATGGCCATCATGGCCGAAGAACTGGGCCTTCCCTATGAAGCCATCACTAAACGGGGGAAAGGGTCCGAGCTGATAAAACCGGTCTGATAGGTTTTTACAAAGATATATAAAATCCGTTACTTGTTTCTCGTTACTCGTTTCTCGTTATAACCAGCAACCAGAAACGAGTAAGTGCGGCAACAATGAAAATGTAAAAGGTGAATTATCTGATTCGACATGTTAGAATCTAACCATTACGACTTGATCGTCATCGGCGGGGGACCGGCGGGGATGGCCGTTTCTGTGGGTGCCTCCTCTGCCGGTCTCAAAAAAATCCTTCTCCTGGAGCGGCATCCCAGGCTCGGGGGCATTTTGAACCAGTGCATCCATTTGGGATTCGGGCTCAAATACTTCAAGGAAGAGCTGACCGGCACCGAATACGCCGCGCGCTATAAGAAAATCATTCTGGAACAAAATGTCGAAGTCAAGACCTCTTCCTTTGTTCACACCATCCATCCGCGCCATAAAGTGACCTTTGTCTGCCCCCAGGGGGAGAGGGTTGTTTCTGCAGAAAATATTGTTATTGCCACCGGCTGCCGGGAGAGGACCAGGGAGATGCTTACCGTCCCCGGCACCCGGCCGGCCGGGGTCTTTACTGCCGGTTTGGCCCAGGAGATGGTCAATATTTATGGGGTGTTGCCGGGGAAAGAAGTGGTCATCATCGGATCCGGCGATATCGGCCTGATCATGGCCAGACGGATGACCCTGGAAGGGGCCCGGGTCAGGGCCGTCTTTGAAATCCTGCCTCACCTTTCGGGACTCATCCGGAACAAGATCCAGTGCCTGGATGATTTCGGCATCCCGCTTTATCTGGAGCATGAGGTCCTGGAGATCATGGGCAAGAACCGGGTCGAGGCCGTAAGAGTTCGGGACAACCGCACCGGCGGGGAAAGGGAGCTTTCCTGCGATACGGTCCTTTTCTCCGTGGGTCTCATCCCGGAAAGGGACCTGCTGATAGACGCCGGGATTGAACCGGGGAACGGCTTGTACCTCGCCGGGAATGCCGACTATGTGCATGATACGGTGGACCGGGTGACTAAAGAAGGGGAAAAGCTGGGCAGGGCCCTGGCCGGTTAAAAAGAGATGGAAGAAAAGGTAAAAAAGAAAAAGAAGGACAAGGTCGTCTTTTCCGGACCGACAAAAAAATACGTCTGCATCACCTGTCCGAATTGCTGCGCCCTGGAAACGGACGGCATCCAGGCTGCCGGTGCCCGTTGTCCAAAGGGCGAGGACTTTGCCTGCCAGGAATGGATCGAACCGCGCCGGGTTCTCACCACCACGGTGCGCTGCCAGACGAAAGAAGGGACGCACATCCTGCCGGTGAAGACCGCATCCCCCGTCCCCCTTTCCAGCTTATCGGCAGTCATGAAGGCCATCAAGGCCCTTCGCCTCACCGACAAGCCGCCCCTGGGCACACGGATCGCCGTTCCCGGTCTGGCCGAGCCAATGGAAATCATCGTTACTGGTGAGTGAAAAAGGATGAGAGATGACACGAACGGAGATTTCTTCAGGTATTGAAAGCTTGAAACAAGACCTTTGACCAAATATGCCCCGGAAAAAATCATCCTTTTCGGATCTGCCGCAAAAGATACCGATGAAGTGAACGATGTTGACTTATTCATAATCAAGGACGACGTTCCTCATCTTGGTGCTGACCGGACACATCAACTTTTCAGATTAATAGAAACCGATCTTCCGGTTGATTATCTGGTCTATCGCCCATCTGAAGTGGCCGAGCGCCTTCTCGGAGATCCCTTTGTGAACGACATCTTCAAGGAAGAATCGCTGTCGTGGGATGAGGTCACGTCCCTGGTTGAAGCGCTTGAGAATACTCATTGAGGCTCCCATGAGAGAACGGCCAAATTAGTAGGTGAATTCAATGAGCCGCTAAACATAATTCGTTATAAGCCTCCGTTCCTGTTTTCCCTATTTTATTTTCCAGTTTCGGTAGGCCCGGAGGAGCAGGATAAGAACTTCCGGCTGTTGTCAATTGAAAAAAAATTGATATGCCGTCAAGTAGACATTTCCTAAATCCAAAAAATCGTTGACTTGATATTCCTTAGAGGTTATATTCCTTTTATGGCATGGATCGTTGAATATACCGACGAATTTGAAGCCTGGTGGGTTGGTCTGGACGAGGAAGAACAGATCGACCTTGACGCGGTTGTCGGTTTGTTGGAGGAAAAGGGGCCCCATTTACCGTTTCCCTTCAGCTCGGATATCAAAGGGGCCAGGTACCGCGCCATAAGAGAATTGAGAGTTCAGCATAAAGGAAAACCGTATAGAATCCTTTATGCTTTCGATCCCCGCCGGGCAGCTATCCTGCTTATCGGCGGCCGTAAGACCGGCGGGGGGCGTTGGTACGAACAATACCTGCCCTTAGCCGAAAGAATTTATGAAGACCATTTGAAATCCTTAGAAGAAGATCAAGGGGGCGGCTTATGAGCAAACCTTACTCTATCCTTAGAAACAAAATGAAACCCGCATCCAGGAAAAAAGCGGCGGAAAAGACCAGGGCGTTACTGGAAGCCATGCCTTTACAGGAGTTGCGTCATGCCAGGAATTTAAGTCAGGAACAGCTGGCGCAAACATTGTCTGTTAAGCAGGCAGCGGTATCGAAGCTTGAAAAGCGGACGGACATGTACATCAGCACCTTAAGAAATTTTATCAAGGCCATGGGAGGCGATCTGGAAATTATCGCCAAATTTCCTGACGGATCGATCCAAATCAGTCAGTTTGAAGACATTGACGCCAAGGTGGAAAGAAGAGGTTCCCCGAGTTCCGGTTAGAATCCTAATTTTTGTCTTGTGACATTGGGTCGGACCTAATGCCATTAACTTAAGAGAAAAACTCTGTCTTTACTATCCCTTATGGTTTCTGATTTAACGGTTTCCGGTTCGGGCACGGACATGGGCACTGATTTACGCTTTCGCCCTTTACGACGTGGTTCCACAAT
>JACRBX010000098.1 GCA_016219225.1 Deltaproteobacteria bacterium | reverse complement strand
CCCGGCGCTCATCTTTAAAGTTATAGGGGAGGAGTGCCTGATCGTGGAGTACGGGGAGGAACAGAAGGTCTGTCACCAGGGGAATCCCTTGAAGATCCTGAAAAATATCCTGGATCAATACCGCCCCGTTCCGGTGGAAGGGCTTCCCCGATTTTATGGCGGGGCCGTGGGATTCCTGGGCTATGAGATGGTCCGCTATTTTGAAAGGCTTCCATCCCATCCACCCAAGGATTATTCCGAAGACGCGGTTTTTATCATTACCGATACCCTGATCATCTTTGACAATCTGCGGCATACCCTGAAGGTAGTGGCCTGTATGCACATCAAGGACGGGGAAGATCTTGCTGTGGTTTATCAGGAAGGCCTCCGAAAAATCAATACCCTCCTGAAACTGCTCAAAACCCCTATTTCCAACGGCTCAACCGCCTCTCCCGCAAAAACACCCCTTTCTCTTCAATCCAACATGTCCCGGGAAGCTTTCCAGGAAATGGTTAAGAAGGCCAAATCCTATATCGTCAATGGCGATATCCTCCAGGTTGTCCTGTCCCAGCGCTTTGAAGGGGAACACGATCTCGATCCCATCGATTTCTATCGGGCCCTCCGTTATATCAACCCGTCCCCTTATCTTTTTTTCTTAAAACTGGAAGATCTTATGTTGATCGGCTCCTCCCCTGAGATCCTGGTCCGTCTGGAAGAAGGCCGGGTGGAGGTCAGACCTCTTGCCGGGACACGCCGCCGGGGAGTCGATGCGGATGAAGAGCAAGGGCTTATGGAGGAACTCCTGGCCGATCCCAAGGAGCGGGCCGAGCACATCATGCTGGTGGATTTGGGCCGGAACGACCTGGGTAGGATCGCCGCTATCGGTACGGTCCAGGTCCCGGAATTGATGGTGGTGGAACGCTATTCCCATGTCATGCACCTGGTCTCCCATGTCCAGGCCGAATTGGCAGCCGGCAGAGACGGCTTCGACGTCCTGGCCTCCACCTTTCCGGCCGGCACCCTGTCCGGTGCACCCAAGATCAGGGCCATGGAGATCATCCATGAATTGGAGCCATCGGCCCGGGGATCTTATGGAGGGGCTGTCGGGTATTTCAGCTTCTCCGGAAACATGGATTTCTGCATCACCATCCGGACTATCATGCTCAAAGGCAAAAAGATTTCTGTGCAGGCCGGGGCCGGCATCGTGGCCGACTCCGACCCGGAGTTTGAATATCAGGAGAGTTTAAACAAGGCCAAGGGGATGCTCAAAGCCATCCAATTGGCTGAAAGGGGGCTGGAGCTATGATTTTGATGATCGATAATTATGATTCCTTTACCTACAACCTGGTCCAGTATATCGCCCGGTTGGAAAAGGATCTGCTGGTCAGGCGCAATGATGAAATCACCCTTTCCGAGATCAGGGCGTTGGCCCCGGATCTCATTTTTCTCTCGCCCGGTCCCTGCTCCCCCAAGGAAGCCGGGATTACCGTAGAGGTGATCCAGGAGTTTGCTTCATCCATTCCCTTGATGGGGGTTTGTCTCGGGCATCAGGCCATCGGTTATGCCTTTGGCGCCCCGGTGGTCCGGGCCGACCGTATCATGCATGGCAAGACCTGCCCGATCCATCACGACGGGCGGACCATTTTTCAGGGTTTGCCCAATCCCTTTGTGGCTACCCGCTATCATTCCCTGATCGTGGAAAAAAAGGATTTGCCGGATTGCCTGGAGATCAGTGCCTGGACCGATCAGGGAGAAATCATGGGACTGCGTCATCGAAACAGCCGGGTGGAAGGGGTCCAATTTCATCCCGAATCCATTTTAACCCCTGAGGGGGATCGTTTGATCAAGAATTTCATCGATCTCTATGGATATGGAAGGGGATGAGGTTCAATTTGAAAATAAAGTTTCAAGATACAAGATGTAAGTTACATGAAAAATGGGATCAGGGGTCGGGGCCCGGGGGGCAGGGCTGAATTTAAGAATAAAGTTGCAAGTTGCAGGTTGCAAGTGGAAAAACCCTGAACCCTGTACCTTGCCTATCGCCTATTGCCCCCGTGAAGCATTTTCAGGTATCACGAGGTGCCCCGTGGGCATGAATATTTAATAAAAATTATTTTTCGGAGGGAGGAAGATCATGATCAAGGAGGCTATCGCCAGGATCGTCAGTGGGAAGGATCTGACGGAGAAAGAAATGGAAGGGATAATGGATCAAATCATGACCGGGCAGGCCACGGATGCCCAGATCGGGGCCTTTATCACGGCCTTGAGATTAAAGGGGGAAACCGTGGAGGAGATCACCGGGGCGGCCAGGACCATGAGGGCCAAGGCCACCCGGATCAATCTGAAGAATAACCTGGTCAATATCGATCGGGATGAAATCAACATTGAAGATGAAACCATTCTGGATACCTGCGGTACTGGCGGGGACGGCACAAAAACCTTCAATGTCTCCACGGCCACGGCCTTTGTGGCCGCCGGGGCGGGTGTCCGGGTGGCCAAGCACGGCAACCGGGCCGTTTCCAGTTTATGTGGAAGCGCCGATGTCCTGGAAAATCTGGGAGTCAATTTAAACCTGACCACCACTGACGTGGAAAGATGCATCCTGGAGGTTGGCATCGGATTTCTTTTTGCCCCCCTGTTTCACGGGGCCATGAAATATGCCGCCAAACCCCGGCAGGAGATAGGGATTCGAACCATCTTCAATCTGCTGGGGCCTCTGACCAATCCGGCCGGGGCCTCGGCCCAGGTCCTGGGGGTTTATGCCCCGGAGTTGACCGAAAAGATGGCCCTGGTCCTTCAACGCTTAGGGACCAAAGAGGCCTTTGTGGTTTGCGGAGAAGGGACCTTTGATGAAATCAGTATCTGCGGCCCCACCCATATCGCCCATCTCAAAGATGGCCGGGTAGACACTTTCATCTTTTCTCCTGAAGAGGTGGGGTTTAAGAGGGCCGTGCCGGAGGACATTAAAGGGGGAAACGCCGCTGAGAATGCCGGGATTATCCGGGCCCTCTTAAACGGGGAGCCGGGTGCCAAGCGGGAAATGGTCCTGCTCAATGCCGCTGCCGCCTTTATGGCCGTGGGTCTGGATAAAACATTTAGCGAGGGGATCAAGAGGGCCGAAGAGTCCATCGATTCCGGACGGGCCAGGGAAAAGCTGGAAAAACTGATCGCCTTTACCCGGCAGTGTGCCCCTTTTGTCCGGAAGAATTTGTAGGAAGCAACCATGCATTCCAAGTTGATCGAAATAATCGCTGAAAAGGAAAGAGAGGTCCGGGAGCTGAAAAAAAAGACGGCCCCCTTTCCTCAATTCCCCGGCCTGCCTCTGCGAAGGGATTTTAAAAAGGCCATCGGACAATCAGGAAAAATTAATCTGATCGCCGAGATCAAGTTTGCCTCTCCGTCGGCCGGTATCATCCGGGAAAAGATGGACCCCATCGAAATCGGCCGGATTTATGAAGAGGCCGGAGCCGCCGCCATCTCCTTTCTGACCGATCAAAAATTTTTCGGTGGAGACCTGAAGCTCTTGCCGTTTTTTAAAAAGGCCGTGGCCCTGCCGGTATTGCGCAAGGATTTCATCATTGATGAGATTCAGATAAAAGAATCCTTCCATGGGGGGGCCGATGCCATTCTGCTGATCGCCCGAATATTATCCGAAAACCGGTTGAGAAATTTTCTTGATCTCAGTCGTCAACTGGGCATGGCCGCCCTGGTTGAGGTCCATGATAGAGAGGATCTTGAAAAAGCCAAGGTTTGTGGCGCCGAAATGATCGGGATCAATAACCGGGATTTATCTACCTTTGAGGTCAACCTCCAGACTACCCTTGATCTGGCCCCTCTCATCCCGAAAGGCTGTATCCGGGTCAGCGAAAGCGGCATTACGCATAAGGAAGATATCCGTCTTTTGGCGGAAAAGGGGATTCAGGCCGTTCTGGTGGGAACCTCGTTGATGAAAAGTGATAATCTCCTGGAAAAAACCAGGGAGTTGATTGAAGCAGGAAGGAGGAAAGAAAGGTATAAGGTCTAAGGTGCAAGGACAATTCGCTGCTGGTCGCTTAATTCTGGTTTCTACCTTGTACCGCGCACCTTGAGCCGTAAACCGAAGCGTTATGGTTAAAGTAAAAATTTGCGGGATTACCAATTATGAGGATGCTTCTTTGGCAGTTGAATTGGGTGCCGACATCCTGGGTTTTATCCTGGCCCCGAGTCCCCGGCAGATCAGTCCCGAAAAGGTGCGTTCCATTATCGGGTTCCTGCCCCCTTTTGTAATGACCGTGGGGGTCTTTGTGGATGAAGAAGAAAAAACGATTAAGGATATTGCCGATTTTTGCCGGCTCACCCAGGTCCAGCTCCATGGAAAAGAATCGCCGGATTTTTGCCGAAGATTCAGGCCCAAGGCCCTCAAGGCCTTTCGTGTCCTGGATGAAACGAGTCTGCTGCCCATAAGCACCTATCAAGGCCATGTGCAGGCCGTGATTCTGGATACCTATCAGAAGGGGATGGCCGGAGGCACGGGCCGTACCTTTCCCTGGGATCTGGCGATCAAAGCCAAGGCATTCAACCTGCCGGTCTTTTTATCCGGGGGTCTGAATCCTTCGAATATCCGGCAGGCGATTGCAACGGTAAAGCCCTACGGTGTGGATGTCAACAGCGGCATCGAAGAAAGACCCGGGAAAAAGGACCCGCTGCGGATGAAGCAGTTGATGAAAGTTATTAAAGAATCGAGAGTCCGGGAGCCGGGATTCGAATTAAGCCCTCATGCCTCCTCTTCCTCGAAGGCCTACGCCGCAGAGAGGGGAAGGAGGGGGTTGGGGTGGGGCACCGACAAGGCATGAAAAATTTTTTAGGGGCTATGGGCTATGGGCAATAGGCTATGGGCAAGATACAGGGTTCAAGGTTTTTCCACTTGCAATCTGCATCTTTGTTTTTTTCCTGACCCCCGATCCCTGACCCCCGATCCCCGATCCCCGATCCCTGAACTCCGATTTGGTTTTTCATACTTGAAACTTGCATCTTGCATCTTTTTTTTGAATTTAAGGAGCACCTAATAAAATGAATACCCGCGGTTATTATGGGATCTTCGGCGGGGCCTTTATCCCGGAGATCCTGGTTTCCACCTTCGATGAACTGGTGGAGGCCTTTGAAAAGGCGAAAAACGATTCGGTCTTCTGGCGGGAATATGAGGAGATCATGTCCACCTATTCCTGCCGTCCTACTCCTTTGACCTTTGCTGAAAATTTGAGTCGTCACTTCGGTGGGGCACGGCTATACATAAAAAGAGAAGACCTGAACCACACCGGGGCCCACAAGGCCAATAATGTTATGGGCCAGGGACTTCTGGTCAAACGGATGAAAAAGACCAGGGTCATTGCCGAAACCGGGGCCGGCCAGCACGGGGTGGCCACGGCCACTATGGCCGCCAAATTTGGTTTACGCTGCACCATTTATATGGGTGCGGTGGATGTCAAGAGGCAAAGACCCAACGTCTTCTGGATGCAGCGTCTGGGGGCCGAAGTCGTTCCGGTAACCGAAGGGACCGGCCTGCTCAAGGACGCCATCAACGCCGCCTTTCGGGATTGGATCACCCATATGGATGACACCCATTATGTACTCGGCACGGCCTGCGGTCCCCATCCTTTTCCGGAAATGGTTTCTTATTTTCAATCCATTATCGGTCAGGAAGCCCGGAAACAGATCCTGGAAAAAGAAGGCAAACTCCCCAAGGGGATCTATGCCTGTGTCGGGGGCGGCTCAAATGCCCTGGGGATTTTCAGGGCCTTTTTAGATGATCCGGTGGAACTGGTAGGCGTCGAGGCCGGGGGCAAGGGACTTGAAACCGGCCAACATGCCTCGAGGCTGGCTTCAAAGGACGGGTCCATTGGGGTGGCCCAGGGCTATAAGACCTATTTTTTACAGGATGGAGACGGCCAGATGAGAGAGACCCACAGTGTGGCTGCCGGCCTGGATTACATTGGGGTTTCGCCGATTTTATCCGCCCTCAAGGAACAAGGCCGGATTCGGGCTGAGGCCGTAACCGACCAGGAGGTGATGGATGCCCTGTCCCTTACCATTCGAAAAGAAGGGTTGATCCCGGCACTGGAATCGGCCCATGCCTTTGCCCAGGCCTTTAAAGAGGCCGGCCGGTTAAGCCGGGAGGACATTATTCTGATCAATCAATCGGGGCGGGGCGACAAGGATATCTTCACCATCGCCGATGCCTTTGATGATCCGAGTTGGAAGGTATTTATTCAGGAGAAAGCCAATGAATATGCCATTTGATTCTTACCTTAAAAAAAGACGGGCGGAAAAAGATATTTTATTGATGACCCATTTGGTCCTGGGTTATCCATCCTGGGAGACCTGTCTTCAAGTCATCGAGTCCATGGTCAAGGCCGGTGTGGATCTGATGGAATTGCAGATCCCTTTTTCGGAACCGATGGCCGACGGACCGGTGATCCTCCAGGCTAACCAGAAAGCCCTGGAAAAGGGGGTGACGGTCCGGCAATGCCTGAACTTTGCGCGGGAAATGGCCGGCCGTTTTGACATCCCTTTTTTCATGATGGGTTATTACAATATTTTGTTTAAATTCGGCCTCGACCAATTCGCTACGGCCCTGGCCGAAGGGAATCTCAAAGGAGCCATAGTCCCTGACCTGCCTCCTGAAGAAGGCCATGAGTACCTCCGGGTCATGAAACAGCAGGGGCTTTCGCCCATCCTTTTCTTTTCTCCCACTACTCCGGACAGTCGGATGGGTCATATCGCTTCTCTGGCCCGGGGGTTTATCTATTGTCTGAGTCGGAAAGGGGTCACCGGTGCCGACACTTCCTTTTCACAAGAAATGGCCGGCTATCTGGTCCGATGCCGTGAGGCCACCTCTCTTCCTTTGGCCGTAGGTTTCGGGATCAAGGATAAGAGCGATGTCGATTTTCTAAAAGGCAAGACCGATATTGCCGTCATCGGCTCCCAGACGATCCGGATCGTGGAACAGCAGGGCAGCGGGGCGGTGGGGGCATTTATCCGCAGTTTGCGTTGACGGTCCGGATAAAAGTGAAGGATTCGTCCAGTCACTGAAGCCCGCGATGCGTCATTCCGGCCTCCATCCCGTAGGGGACCACACCCGGAGGGCGAACTCCGGATCAAGTCCGGGGCAGGCTTTGATCCGGGGTTCGGGGCAGGCGCCGGGGTTCAGAACCAATTGAAAAGACTGGATTCCGGCTTTCGCCGGAATGACGTAATGCGAGTTTTGGCGACTTTTTAGATATTCATTAAAATTGATGATTATGTATAAACTCGTCATTCCCGCGCAGGCGGGAATCCATGTTAATCATAACTTCTTAATTACTCCTTTGGCGGGACTGGATCCCCGTTTCCACGGGAATGACGACAATGGATGCTTGTCGACTTCCAAATAACTTAGCTTTTTTATTGCCGCAATGCGGCGTTTCATAGCTTTTTACGAACGTGTCAAAAGTGAAAGGGCAAGAAAATCAAAACCATTGCTTTTTAACCCTCCCCATGATAATTTCTTAGTCAACACCTATCTTGCCCTCCCGCATTAATGGGAGGGTAAAAATTTAATCCGCAAAAATATTTTGGGCAGTACCTGTTGGAAGCTTTAAACCAATGGAGGTGCATCCATGAAATCCGCAGAAAGCTGCTTCGCCCTTTCCCCGACCCAATTGTGGTCGGCCGCCCCGACCCTTTCTCCACGAGTGCAAAAATTACGGGAACAATTCTGGTCCTTTTACGAACGGCAATACACTAACGAGGTGCGGGCTTATACTACCGGAACCCCTTGGGACATGGTCTATTCCATCTGGAGCTGGACCAATGTGCCTGAAGTCGCCCTGTTTCAGAAAGGATTTCGCAGTTATCTCTGGGCAGCCGCCAAATCCGTCCCTTTGCCGCCGGACTTTTGGAAAGAGCCCTTGATTGTTCGCCAGGCCCTTTTTTTTCGCCAGGTGGTGCGTTTTTTGTTGCCGGTCGCAATCCTGGAAGGGGAGCTGATCGTCGGCTCCCACTTCAACACGGCCCTGTCGCGTTGTCTCAAAAAAGAAGAGGCCCGGCTGCGTAACCGGGAAGAGGAAGCATTCCTCAAGGTCTGGAATGTGCTCAATAACACGGGAGTGGGCAACTGCGCCGCCGTACCCGGTCATCTGGTGCCCAACTATCCCAAGGTCCTGCGTATCGGCTGGAAGGGAATCAGCGAAGAGGCCCAGGTTGTGTTGAACGACCCGGCGAGAAACACCGAACAAAAAAACCTGGCCCGGGCGATCATTATTTCCGCCGAGGCGGCGGGAGACCTTGCCAAACGTTATGCCGTAAATGCTCAACGCCTGGCCAAGGCCGAGGCCGATCCGAACCGACGAGAGGAACTTTATATGATCGCCCGGATCTGCCGAAAGGTTCCCTGGCTTCCCCCGGAAACCTTTCCGGAAGCCCTGCAAGCCCTCTGGTTTACTCATATGCTGGCCATGGCCGCTGAAAGTTATCCGGGACCGGGCCTCTCACCCGGGCGGGTCGATCAGTACCTCTACCCATACTTTGAGGCCGATCGGAAGGCCGGCCGCTTAGAGGATGAGACCGCCCGTGAGTGGCTGCAATGCTGGTGGATCAAACATAACTATGTCTATGATTATCAGGGCTGGACCGGCACCAATCAGGGGATCAATTCCTCCTTCGGTCAGCTCATAACCCTGGGCGGCATAGACGCCCAGGGTAACGACGCCTCCAATGACCTGACCTACCTTATGCTGGAGATTGTCGAAGAGATGAACCTCCTGGAACCCAAACCCAACGTCCGCATCCACGCCCGGACCTCAGACCGATTACTCGATCGCCTGGTGGCTATGTTGGCCAAGGCCCAGGGGTCGCCTTTTTTAATCAACTTTGATGAGAATTCCATGGCCGGCTTGCGATGGCAGGGTCTGCCGGAAGAACGCCTCTGGGATTATGCCCCGGTCGGTTGTCTGGAGAACACCCTGACAGGCGATGACCGCTCCGGCACCGTGGATGTGAATTTGAATCTGGCTAAGGCGGTCGAGTTGGTCTTAAACAACGGGCGCGATATGGCAACAGGCCGACAGATCGGCCCCCTCACCGGAAACCCCGAAAATTTTAACGATTTTATCGGGTTTATGGAGGCCTTTAAACAACAGCTCAAAGCCATCCTGGAAAAACTGATCGCCGCCAACAATATGGCCGACGCCGGCCGGGCCCGCTTTGAACCGGTCCCTTATCTGAGCGCTCTGGTGGACGGCTGCCTGCAAAACGGCAAAGATTGCAACGCCGGAGGGGCCCGTTATAATTTCCTGACGGTGGAAGGGGTGGCCCTGGCCACGGTCGCCGACAGCCTGGCGGCCATAAAAAAGCTGGTCTATGAAGATGGTCAGGTGGAAATGGGGAAACTGATTGAGGCCCTCCGGTCCAATTTTGAAGGACAAGAGGATTTCCACCGTATTTTGCTTAACAAAGCGCCCAAGTATGGCAACGACGATGGTTACGCCGATGCCATCGCCCGTGAGGTCAGCCGCTTTTGGACCGAAGAGGCCTTTAAGCACACTTCCCCTACCGGAAAGCGCTATCGCGGCGGTTATCTTTCCTGGAATTACTGGATCGCTTATGCCCCCACGACCGCCGCCACTCCGGACGGCCGCCGTCGCGGGCAGTTTCTTTCCAACGCCGTCTGCCCGGTCAATGGGGCCGACCACCAGGGCCCGACCGCAGTCATCAAGAGCGTGGGTAAATTAGGATTGGAGACCGCACCCAACGGTGCAAGTCACACCATGAGCTTCAGCCCGAGTCTATTTCGAAATCCCGAACAACGCCAAAAGCTCAAAGCCCTGCTGCGCGCCTACGGTCAGGTGGGCGGGACCTGTCTCCAGGTCAATGTCATTGACGCCGATACCCTTCGGGAGGCGCAAAAATTTCCCGACGAATACCACAACCTCCTGGTGCGGGTTACCGGTTACAACGCCTATTTTACGGGGCTGGGAAAAGAGATTCAGGACGAGATCATCGCCCGGGAGTCACACCCGGTTTGACAAAGGTTTAAAAAAGTTGTCATGACCCAAGGCATAATTTTCAATATCCAGAAATTCAGCACCGAAGACGGACCAGGTATCCGAACGACGGTCTTTCTCAAAGGCTGCCCTTTGCGCTGTCCCTGGTGCCACAACCCGGAAGGGTTGCGCACCGAGCCCGACCTGATGTGGTACGACAGGCGGTGCATTGGTGCCAAAGATTGCCTCAGCATCTGCCCGGAAAGGGCCTTGACTCTGTTGCCTGAAGGTCTGCGGATCGATCGGGGACGATGCACCCTCTGCGGGAAGTGCCCGAAGGTCTGCCCGGCAGCAGCCCTGGAGATGATCGGTCGCCCCTTTACTCCGGACGAGCTAATGAGTGAGCTTATGAAAGATCAGGTCTTTTACCGGACCTCAAAGGGAGGGGTGACCTTCAGCGGCGGCGAACCGATGATGCAGGCGGATTTTCTCATCCAAGTCCTGCCGCTTTGTAAGGAAGCCGGGGTCCATGTGGCCCTGGATACCAGCGGGGCGGTTTCCTGGGAGCGTTTTGAAGAGCTGTTGCCTTGGGTAGACCTGGTATTGTTCGACCTTAAAATTATTGACGGGATAGCCCATAAACGGGCCGCCGGTCTCCCCAACGGGACTATCCTGGAGAATGTCCGGAGGATCTCGGCCGAAGGCAAACCCCTGTGGATTCGTACACCCGTCATCCCCGGTTATACCGCCGGGATGGAAAATATCCGGGCCATAGGTGGCTTTATTCAGGAGGCCCTGCCCACCGTGCAGCGCTGGGACTTGCTCGCCTACACCAATCTGGGCAAACCCAAATACCATCGGCTTGACCTGGCGTATCGGTTGGAAAAGACCCCTTTGTTAACCCGGTCCGAGATGGAAAGGCTTTGGCAAGGGGCCATGGAACTGGTTCCGACAGCCCTTTGGTCCGGAGCGACCGGAGATTGAACTGTTGCAATACCCCGTGGTTTTTAAATTCCGAAATCCGAAATCCGAAATCCGAAATCAGGAGGGTGGATTATGTCTTTGCTCGAACAGACCCCCGGATTATTGAATGCCCTGCGCGGAGAGATGACCCCCAAGTTTCTGGCCACCCGCTCGATTGAGGGCATTCCTAACGTTGTTCCGTGCATTTCTCTGTTGCCGGCCGATGATCAAGAGGATACGCTCTTCTTTGGGAATTTCCTTCTTCGCAAGAGCATCAAGAATCTCGAGGCGGATCGGCGTCTCAGCATCCTGGTGATCACACCGGAACTGCAAGGTTGGATTCTCAAGGGAGATTTTATCGAGTTTCAGCGCAGCGGCCTATATGTCGATCGACAAAAAAACAGTTCCCATTTGCGTTATAATGCCTACACCGGGGTCCGCAATGCCGGCCTCATCCGCATTCGTTCAATGGAAAAGACCTTTGCCATTTCCAAGCTGCAGGTTCTCAAGGATTTTTTGATGGCTCGGCTGATGGCCTCCCTTAAAGGCAATGGCGAAGGAACGTCGCCGTCAGACCTCGTCGTTATCCCTCGGGCCGTGCGGATTGAATTCGCCAGGATGGCAGCAGTCAAGGTCCTTTCCTGGATCGGAACGGATGGATACCCGCAGGTCATCCCTGCCCTTTCCTTGCAGCCCACAGGACAAAAGAAGCTGCTGTACCGGAAAATGGCCGGGCTTCCCTCCCCCACCACCGAGGCCCTGGTGGCCGGAAACATCCTCACCTTTGAGGCCATTTCCTATCAGATCAAAGGACGCTGGTCGGAATTCCATCGCTCGGGTTTGATCCGGGTTGAAGAGATTTACGCCGGCGGCCCGCCTTATCCTGGAGGACGAATCGCCTGATGGTGGATATAATCTTCACAGTTGCCAGCCCCTAAGTTCATTGTACAGGAATTTCCTAATTCAATGAAAACCCTGAAACCGGATAGTCAGGGCCTTGTTTTATCAAAAAATACATATTCCCAACCTTAAAAATAAGTTATTGACCTTATTTACCTTTAACCTCAATCTATAGGAAGCTGTAATAGTTGGGTCAGCCGGCCAAGACCCGGAGGCGGATCTTCGGATAAAACCAAAGGGAGAGGCATAGAGGATCATCAGGCCGACCCGGGCAGGTCGAGGGAGGATAAGGTTATGACACGAGAGGAATTTCTGGCCCAGGAAGGGGAACGGGCCGGGCAGCGGACGACTATCACATTGGTCAGCGCCGATCTGCTTCGCTGGCTGGGGGGGGTGTCGAACATTCCGGATGAGATCACCGAAGGGGCCCGGGCCGTCCTTGAACGGGCCAGACAGGACAAAGGCATCCGGGACTTCCGGGTTAAGGCCCTGGGACCGGACCTTCTCTTCCAGGTGAACACTTTCGGACAGCCCTTGACTAGCCCGGCCGTATACAGACTTATTTACGAAGCCTTGCAGGCCGCCTTTTCAAAGGCCGTCGAATCGGGCCTTTACCAACCGGTTCAGGGCAAGGATTTTTTTAAGATGAATCCCCAACAAAAAATCGCTGCCTTACACCTCCGCCCCATGGATTTCCCTTTTACCGAACGGCAGTCGGAGCCCATTTTTATAGCCAAGATTATCCAGGGGGGGGTGGGGGCCTTCAACCGGATGCTCTTTAACCTTTTTTTCCACCCGGACAAAGGTTCCCACCAAAGACTGGATAACACCCGCTTTGTAGCTATTGTTGAAAATTGTCTGGACCTTAAGGCCGGGGGAAAAGAACGCCGTCTCTACGCCTTTGGCGACCGGCCGGAAGAGGATACCTTGTTCTTCATTTATCCTTTTATCGAAGGTCCCCTGCAGATCAACCGGGCCCAGGTAGGGGATTGGGCCGAACTCCTTTCCCTGATCGCCAATCCCGTGAAATGGGTCATAAGCGCTGTCTATGCCTTAAAGGGCCGTTTCGTCTCCTATGGGGGGAATCTTTTGGCTACCCGCCATGAACCGGGGGCCTTGGTATCCATTGAATCCATGTCGCCAGGGGTTGCGGTTGAAAATCCGGCAGCCATTTTCCGTCTGCAAAGCGGGCTTCCCGCCGTGGGAGAAGCCCACTTCAACCTGGGGGCTGATTTTCACTTTGTGGTCGGAGGGACGGGCGGAGGCTACCATCTGGGAGTCATGCCCGTTACCATGGAAGAAGCCCGCCTGCACATAAATGAACCGGGCACGGCCAGAATAACCGCCTATACCTATCAATCTTTTGGCAACGGCAGGATCCCTCCGGATCACGATGTGGTCGATGTATTCGCCCAGGATCGTGTCCAGACTGAATGGCTCCAGAGGGAAGCCAGGTCTTTTATCCGGCTCATGTCGGACCACGGTGAATTTCAGCCCTATGTAACCGCTGAAGAGGCTGAAGCCAGGGCCGAGGCCAGGGCTGAAGTTTTAAAAACCCTTTTCCGGACCGTGCCCAATGGGGAATCGGGAAACCCGGACCCCCTGATCGCCAGGGTCAACGAGCGTTCCCATGGTCAGACCCTTTCCGATATTAAGGCCGATGCCGGCGGGAAAGTCGGCCATACCACAACGCCGACCCTTTTTGCGGCCATTGCCCGGGCCAGTCTGCAGGAAGCCAAGGAGACAGGCCTTATTCAGGATTTTCAGGTTTTCGGCGTGGGTGATGATTTACATCTGGTCATGTTGCACAACCAGGGAATCGATGCCAATGAGATCCATTTGCTGGCCTTTCGAACCTTCTGGCGGGAGGTGTGGGTTACGGAACTGATCGGCTACAAACCCTATGCCCTGGCCCAGGACCTTCAGATAGGGCCGGCCACAAAGGGAAAGAAGGTGGATGACCTGGCTGAGCCGAGCGGCCCCTTTGTTGAATTGTTGGGCCAGACCCTGCCCGAACCGGAGCGTTCCTTCCTGGAACAGATCCGGGCCGCCCGGGAGGCCTGGACTCAGGGCCGGTCCTCGGTGGAGGTTAAAAGGCCCTTTGCCGGAAATGTCACCGGACAGGGGCCTGGCTTTGCCGAAGTTTCCGTCCGGGGGTTCTGGAAGGTGGCCATTCTGGCTGCTGACAAGGCCGGTCCGGCGGCTTTCAATGTCCCCCTGTTCCAGGCCGCCGAACAGGCCTTGCAGGACGATGGTTTCCGTGCCCGCTATGGAGAAAGCATCGCTTTCGAGATATGGGACATCCATCGTCATAAACGCATTTTTCTGGATGCCCGGTCCCACCGGGAGGATATCCGGACCTTATTGGGAGCCACCAATGCCTTCAATGTGAAACGCCTTTGGTCCTTGCGTAATACCGAGTCTCAAAGGAAGGCGGTTGAAGCGGAACTGGAAGACCTTCTGCTGGCTGCTTCCACGGAGAAATTGGCCCTCATCAGTGGGGGGCAATATGTTGGAAAAGATGACCCGGTTTTATTAGGCATCGAAGAATTGGTCAACCCGGCCTTTGCATTTTTGCAGAGGCGGTTTTGTATGACCCAGGGCGATGAACGGGGCTCCCATTATATGATGCTGGTTCCTAAACCCCTGGATGAGGCGGTGGCTACGGTACGGAGCCGCGGGCTCTACGTGGGGTTGCTGCTCACCTTGAAGGCCCAGGGTATCGCCGGGATGCAGGATGTTTTTGCCGGGCCGAGCTATAAGGAAGTCCGCACCCGGATCGATAAAATCAATGCCCGCTTCTGGCGGGCCCAGGGTTCCGAATTTACCCCGGTCGGTGTTGGCGCCCAGGATGTGGAACCGGCCTATCCATTGATGCAGGTCCTCAGGCGGCTCACCGGTGAAGGTTCTCCCTATGCTGTTTCGGTCAGGAAAGCGGAGACGATTGATATTGAGTTTTAGAAGGGTACTTTTCGGCTTTTTACAAGTCTGTCGGAAATAATTCTCAGAAAAATTATCCATGATAAAACTAAAACGCCGGGATTTTCTGAAAATCATAGGTCTGACCGGAACCAGCACGGTCCTAAGCTGTTCCTCCACCACCCCCAATGAACTGATCCCTTATCTCTTTCCCCCGGAAGATATCATCCCCGGCCAGGCGGTTTGGTATGCCGGCACCTGCCGGGAATGTCCGGCCGGCTGCGGCCTGCTGGCCAAGAACCGGGATGGCCGGGTCATCAAAGTGGAAGGAAATCCCCTCCATCCGGTCAGCCGGGGTAAACTCTGCGTCCGGGGGCAGGCCGCCCTCCAGGGGCTTTATAATCCCGACCGTTTCTCCGGTCCTTTAATGCGCCAAGGGAAGGAAAAACCGGTCCCGGTCACCTGGGATCAGGGGGAAGAAGTCTTATTTCGCACCCTGACCGGACTGGTCCGCCAAGGTCGGGGTGAAAGGATTGTCTTTATCAGTCCTTTGGTAAACGGCAGCCAGAAGGCCTTAACCGACCTCTGGCTTTCTGAGATGGGTGCGAAAGACCATTTGCTTTATGAGCCCTTGTCCTATGAGCCCTTGCGCCGGGCCTCCCGGCTTGTATTTCAATTTAACGGTCTGCCCCATTACCGGATCGACCGTTCCGATTTCCTTATCTCCTTTGGGGCCGGGTTTTTGGAGACCTGGATCTCCAACCTGGAGTTTGCCCGGCAATTCGCCGCCTTCCATTCCCTGAAAAAAAACGGGAAAAATCCATTTGTTTATTGTGGACCGAGGCTTTCCCTGACCGCCAACAACGCCGATCAATGGATTTGCGTTCCTCCGGGCGATGAATACCTGATCGGTCTGGGTATGTTCAGTGCCCTGTTCGATGAGGGATTACCGGATTCCTTTCCTTCTGATTTGAAGCCCTGGCTTAACAGAATCCTTTCCGATTTTCCCCTGGACCGGATCAGCCGGAAGACCGGGGTTGAGACCCAAGCGATACGGGATCTGGCCCAAAGGTTTGTCCGGGCCGAAAGGCCCCTGGCCCTGGCTGAAGGGCAGGGTCTCTCCGGACCCCGGGCACTGGAGGCCGCCCTGGTGGCCAATCTCCTGTGCCTGATTAAACCCGGCAGCCGGCAGGCTATCGATTTTACCAGCCCATCGGCCTTAGGTCAGGCAACCCCGTTGGCCGGGATGGAAGAACTCACGGAGAAGATGAAAAGGAAAGAGGTCGATCTCCTGCTCCTGGGACAGGTCAACCCCGTTTTTTCCCTCCCTTTCTCCAATGCATTCAAAAAGGGCCTGGAAGCCGTCCCCCTGGTGGTCAGCTTCTCCAGTTTTTCCGACGAGACCAGCAATCTGGCCCACCTGGTCCTGCCCGACCATACCTTTCTGGAATCCTGGGGGGATTACTCCCCAAGGGAAGGGATCTTCGGATTGATGCAGCCGGTTATGGGACCGGTCTTTCAAACCAGGCCGTTAGGGGATATGCTCATTTCTACCGGGAAAAAGATCCGGGGTGCGGATAAATTTCCCTGGAAGGATTATTATCAGTTCCTTCGTTATTTCTGGGTCCAAAAAGGAAAGGAAATCGAACCGGATCTTCCATCCGATGCCTTCTGGCAAAAGGCCATGGAAAAAGGAGGGGTCCAGGGGAAACCGCGGGCCGGAGGCACCCCTGGTCTTGTAGCTCAGCCGCCCTCGGCTGAGAACCATTCTTCTTTAAAGGCTTTTTCCTTTTCCCCTATTGAGTCCCTATCCACATCCTCAGGGGATCTGGAGGTGACCCTTTACCCGACGATCCAGTTTTTTGACGGCCGGGAGGCCAACCGGCCCTGGATCCAGGAACTCCCCGACCCTTTGACCCAGATTACCTGGGATGGCTGGTTGGAGATCCACCCGGAAACGGCCAAGGCCTTAACTATCCAAAAAGGGGATTGGCTTCTGGTCCGCTCTCCTTTCGGAAAACTGGAAATTCCGGCCTACCCGGTTTACACGGTCCCCCCGGGGACTCTGGCCCTGCCTATCGGCCAGGGGCACTGGGACTATGGCCGCTTTGTCCAGGGGCAGCAGGCCAATCCTTTGTCCCTATTTCCAGCGGATATAGATCCCCTTTCCGGTGGATCGTTACGGCCCGGTTTTAAGGTCAGCATCCAAAAGCTGAACAGGCAAATTCCCCTGGCCCATGTCGACGGGAGTTTTTTTCAGCACGGCCGTGACATCATGCAAGTCATGACCTTGAAGGATTATCAAAGATCCCTTGATCTGGCTCAAGCCCCTCCCATCGACCTGCCCTTGGCCCAGGGGTTCGATCCCGGAAAAGATTTTTATCCCCCCCATCCCCATAAGGAATACCGCTGGGGAATGGTGGTCGATCTGGATCGCTGCATCGGCTGTTCGGCCTGCGTGGTGGCCTGTTATGCTGAAAACAATGTGGCTGTAGTGGGGAAAGAACAGGTCCTCAAAGGACGGGAGATGTCCTGGATCCGGATCCAGCGTTACTTTGAAGAGCAGGAGGGAAAGGCCCGCTGGTTGCCCATGCTCTGCCAGCATTGCGATTATGCCCCCTGTGAATCGGTCTGTCCGGTTTATGCCCCTTTTCATAATCCGGAGGGGCTCAATACCCAGGTCTACAACCGCTGTATCGGCACACGCTTCTGCCTGCAAAACGATCCCTATAAGGTACGCCGCTTCAACTGGTTCCAATATAAGCGCCCCAGTCCGTTGGACTGGCAGCTCAATCCCGATGTGACGGTCCGCCAGAAGGGGGTCATGGAAAAATGTTCCTTCTGTATCCAGCGGATCCTGGAGGCCAAGATCCGGGCCAGGGAGAAAGGCCGGAAAGTGCAGGACGGGGAATTTACCACGGCCTGCGCCCAGACCTGCCCGACCGATACCCTGGTCTTTGGAAACCTCCTCGATCCGGCCAGCCGGGTCTCCCGATTGATTCAGGATACACGACGCTACCAGGTCCTGGGCCATCTGAATACCAAACCGGCGGTTATTTATTTGAAGAGGGTGGATCAGATTTTTGAAGCCTGATATTAAAGTGATGAACCGTATAAAGTCCAAAAAATCCTATTTCCGTCATTCCGGCGAAAGCCGGAATCCAGGTCCAATGGCCCGGTTTCCGGTTTCCATAGGAATGATTAATTTATTTATATAATCATCATTGATGGTCTCGTAAAAACTCGTCATTCCCGCGAAGGCGGGAATCCAGGCTATATGTAACTAATTAAAAACACTGGGTTCCCGTTTCCACGGGAATGACGAAAATGGATGCTGATCAACTTTTTACGAACTTGTCATCATTGATTTCGCCGAACGCTGAACGCTATCAATTATGAAAGACCTTGATTACAGCACGGTCAACCAGGAAGTGATGCGGGCCATGTCCCCGCCGGGAAGGCTTTACCTGGCCCTGGTGGCCTTCTGGTTCCTGGGTATTCTCGTGGGGGTGGGTTGCTGGACCTATCAGATTATTAGGGGCCTGGGGGTGGAAGGACCCAACCATCCCATCGCCTGGGGGACCTATCTGGTCAATTTTGTTTTTTTCGTGGGTCTGGCCCATTCGGGCACTCTGATCTCGGCCATCCTCTTTTTATTTAGGGCCGGCTGGCGGACAGCCATATCCCGCAGTGCCGAGGCCATGACCGTCTTTGCCGTCATGGTGGCCGGCCTTTTCCCTTTTATTCACCTGGGCCGGATCTGGGTGGTTTACTGGATACTCCCTTATCCCAATCAGCGCAACCTCTGGCCCGATTTCCAATCCCCCCTGGTCTTTGATGTCATCGCCATTTCCACTTATCTCCTGGTCAGCATCCTTTTCTGGTATACCGGCCTGATTCCCGACCTGGCGGCCATACGGGACCAGGCCCAGGGTCTGCGGCGCAAGATATATGGGGTTTTTTCCTTGAACTGGACCGGCAGCCACCATCAATGGCGTCATCACAGCGGGGCGGTCCTTCTCCTGGCCGCTCTGGCTACCCCCCTGGTCATTTCCGTCCACAGTGTGGTCTCCTGGGATTTCGCCCTGTCCATCTTACCGGGTTGGCACAGCACCATATTCGCCCCCTACTTCGTGGCCGGGGCCATCCATTCCGGTTTGTCCATGGTGCTCATCCTTCTGATCCCTTTGCGGCGTCTTTATAAATTCGAAAACATCATCACTTCGGAGACCCTGGAAAATATCGCCAAGACCATCATCCTGACCGGCCTGATTATGAGCTACTCCTATCTGACCGAGCACTTTATGGCCTGGTACAGCGGGAACAAGACCGAAGGGGACACCTTTTACTGGCGTATGGTCGGCTATTACAAGGAATGGTTCTGGCTGATGATCTTCTGCAATTCCATCGCCCCCCTCTTCTATTTTTTTAAACGGATTCGAACCAATACCATCAGTCTGTACCTGATTGCCGTTTTGGTCGTCATCGGCATGTGGTTTGAGCGGTATGTCATCATCATCACCGCCCCGGCTCATGCCTATGATCCCTATATCTGGAGGCTCTACCAGGGACCCACCTGGGTGGAATACGGGATCCTCTTCGGGGCCTTCAGCATCTTTTTTTTCTTTTTCTTTTTATTTGCCAAATACCTGCCGGCGGTTTCCATAGCCGAAGTTAAGGAGGCAGTCAAACCTCTTAAACGGGAAGGGCAGAGAGGGGGAGTCAGTCAATGACAGGACTCCATGCTCTGACCCGGCTGCGGAAGAAAAAATCAACGACCCAAAAGGCCATGATGGGAATTTTTATCTATCTCGATGATCTCCTGGAGGCTTTAAAAACCTTAAAAGGGACCGGCTTGCCTGTTACCGTCTTTTCCCCGTCGGCCCAATCTGAGATCAAGGGGGCCTTGGGGTCGAGGCCCAGCCCGGTCCGCTTTTACACCCTTTTCGGAGGCCTCCTGGGACTTTCCTCCGGCCTGGCCCTGGCGGTTTATACGGTCATCCAATGGCGGTTTATCGTCAGCGGCAAACCGGTTATCCCCTGGATCCCCTTTGTGGTCGTCGGCTTTGAATTTCTCATTCTGTTCGGGGTCCTGATTTCCTTTACCGGAATGCTCATTCACTGCCGTCTGCCCAGACTCCGGTTACCGGTCTATTATGATCCCCGCTTTTCCAACGACCGTTTCGGCCTTTTGGTCTATTACAGCGGAATAGATCGGGAAAGAATCACCGACCTCCTGAAAGAGGCCCGGGCCGAGGAGATCCATGACGTCGAGGGCTGAGATCTTGAGGGAAATCAAGGCTGCCGAACCGGTCACCGGTTGTGGCCGGTGGACAGTTTTATCCCTGATATTGATCCTGATCGGCGGGACCGCCTTTGTCATAGGGATTTCCGGGACCCAAGCGGAAAGGACCTGGCAGGCCTTTTTAGTGAATTATCTCTTCTGGTCCGGTCTGGCCTTCGGATCGGTTCTTTTTTCGGCCATTCTGGTCATCACCAAGGCCCGCTGGGGGCGGCCGGTCAAACGTCTGGCCGAGGCCCCGGCGGCTTTTCTGCCCCTGGCTTTCCTGCTCTTCTGGGTCCTTTTACCGGGCCGGGAAAAGATCTTTCCCTGGATCCATGAGCCGTTGCCCCAGAAAGCCGCCTGGTTGAATACGGGATTTCTCTTTGCCCGTGACGGCCTTTCTATTTTTCTGCTTACCATCCTGTCCCTGGCCCTGGTTTATTTCTCTGTTCGAGGGGAAAAGGAGATCTATTCCCGAAAGCCCGGAACCGGGAAGGAGAATAGTGATCCTGGAGGAAAAAATCTCTCTATACAAACCGTCCTGGCCCCGCTGGTGGCTATTGTTTATGCCCTGGTCCTGAGCCTTTTGGGGTTTGATCTGGTCATGTCCTTATCGCCTCACTGGTACAGCACCCTTTTCGGCATGTATTTTTTTACCGGGGCTTTCTACAGTGCCCTGGCGGCCTTGATTTTTCTTTCAGTCCTTTCGGTCAAGGCCTTTGATCTGGAAAATTTTATCGGGGAAAAACAGTTTCACGATCTTGGAAAGCTGCTCCTCGGTTTCTGCTTAGTCACCGGGGATTTTTTCTTTTCCCAATTCCTGGTCATCTGGTATGGGAACTTGCCTGAAGAGACCCGCTTTGTCATTACCAGGGTCAACAGCCTTCCCTGGAAACCCCTGGCCTGGACCGTGCTGGTCCTCTGTTTTGCCTTGCCCTTCGGTGTCCTTTTGAGCAGAAAGGCCAAGATGAAACAAGACTTGATGTTGATCCTGAGCGGGATTATCCTGATCGGGATGTGGCTGGAACGTTTTCTCCTGGTGGCCCCCTCGCTCTGGAAAGGGAAAGAACTTCCCTTGGGCCTTTCGGAATTGTTAATCAGTCTGGGTTTTTTAGGGCTCATGGGCTTCAGTATCCTCTGGTTTCTGGGCCGGTTTCCCCTGCTGCCTGTTTCAGATCCCTTATTCGAAAAAACCAAGGAGTCGGCTCGGGGGGAAGGAAAGTGATGGGCACGATGGCTGAGGACAAAAAACCGGCCCATCAGGGGAGAGTATGGCTCAAATGGTTCTCAGCCGGTCTGTTGCTGATGGGAGTGATGCTCTATTTTTATTACGCCTATCCAGGCCAGGGGATAGGTCCCAAACAACCCATTCCTTTCAGCCACCGGGTTCACGCCGGGGTCAAGGCCATCAATTGCCGGTTCTGTCATCCCTATGTGGAGAGGTCCGAGCATGCCGGTCTGCCGGAAATGGAAAAGTGTTTTTTCTGCCACCGCTATATCATCCCCACCCATCCGGAGATCCTGAAAGAGAAGGCCTATCTGGACAGCCGGAAACCGGTCCCCTGGGTGCGGATCTTTTATGTTCCTGATTTTGTGAAATTCAGACATGAGCCGCACCTGCGGTGGGGAAAATTGGACTGCACCCATTGCCATGGGGCGGTGGACCGGATGGACCGGCTGCAGAAAAAGGAATTCAAGATGAAATTCTGTATCGATTGCCACCAAGAAAAAAAGGCCCAACTGGATTGCTGGCTGGCCTGTCATCATTAAATAGCAGAGGGCATGGAGCATAGAGCAGAGGCGAAGGGTTTAGTAACTAAAGAATATAATTCTACGTAAAATGGATAGAATTTCTTAAAGAACACACCTTGGACCCGGACCAATTGAGGTTTTTTTAACATGTTTTGCATATCCAAAATCTTGGTTCCGGCTGGTCCGGGTTGGGGCATAGAGAAAAAATGAGTTGAGGGACTGAGAAACTGAGATTAAAATGAAGCATCCAAAATTTATTCATCATAGGTCAGGCATCTTGCCTGACAATAAGAGATCGTCCACCCAACGAACCGGATCAACGCACATCATGATCGGGAGTCATAGGAAGTGACCTTTCTTAAAGAGGAATCCTACGGGACGGTCAAGGCCTATTTTTTGAGCGCCGCCATCTGGATGGTTATCGGGACCTCGGTTGGTTTTATCGATGCCCTCCATCTGGTGGCGCCGGACCTTTTGGGAAACATCTCCTGGCTGGTCTTCGGCCGGACCCGGGCCATGCACACCAATCTGGTTATCTTCGGGTTTATCGGAACGGCCCTGTTAGGGTCGGCCTTTTATCTGGTGCCCACCCTGTTACAGGCCCCTTTGTACAGCGAGCGATTGGGAAAGCTTTCCCTCTGGATCCTGAATCTGACCATAGCCTCCGGAACCGTCACGCTGGCCCTGGGTTTTTCGCAAGGGCGGGAATACGCCGAATGGATATGGCCGGTGGATATGGGGGTCCTGATCACCTTCGCCTTGATCTTCTATTGCCTTTTCCGGACGGCAGGCACGGGCCGGGAAAAGACCCTCTATGTTTCCATCTGGTATATCTTTGCCGGCCTGATCTATTTTTTTCTGATCTATTTTTTCGGTAATGCCGTCTGGAATCCATCCACCGGGGCCATTACCGGCCTGCCTGATGCCGTTCTGGCCTGGTTTTACGGCCACGGCGTGGTAGGTTTGTTTTTGACGCCTCTGGCCGTGGCTCTTTCTTATTATGTCATCCCCATTGTTTGCCGTACCCCTTTGTACAGCCACTCCCTGTCTCTGGTCGGGTTCTGGACCATCCTGGTCATTTACACCCATATCGGCGCCCATCACCTCCTGCAGACCCCGGTGCCCACCTGGTTGAAGGTGGTGGCCGTCACCGGCAGTCTGGGGATGATCGTCCCGGTGATGACCGTCCTGATCAATCTCTGGCTGACCATGCGTGGCCGAATGGGATTGATCCATGCCGATATGGGCGGAAAATTTATCATGGCCGGTCTGGTCTGGTACTGCCTGGCCTGCCTCCAGGGGCCTTTGCAGTCCTTGCCGATGGTCCAGAGGGTTACCCATTTGAATAACTGGGTGATTGCCCATGCCCATATGGGGGTCCTCGGCTTTTCAGGGACCATTGCCCTGGGGGGGATTTATTTTATCCTGCCCAGGATCACCGGCAGGCCGATCTTCAACCGACGCTGGGCCGATATCCAGTACTGGCTGGTGCTTATCGGTATGGCCGGATTTTTCACGGTCCTGACCGCCGCCGGTCTGATCCAGGGAAACGGCTGGCTGAACGGGCAGGCGGTCTATAAAATCCTGCCTGAAATTCATGTTTATATGGTCCTTCGGGCTGCAGTGGGCCTGCTTATCGTTAGCGGGGCCGTCCTGGGCCTGATGAATATCACCAAAAGTATTTTCGGAAGGGATGGTTCGGAAGGCTCATCCTCTGTCGGAATGGGGGATGGGCTATGAAGATGAGCCCGGCCATCATTATCTTCGGAGGATTGATCATCTTTGCTTCCGTCTTGTTTGTCGCGGTCATCCTGCCCTGGACCACCATCAGCGAACAGCCTTCCGATATCTTCCGATCCCGGTCCGCTGTCGAGTCCCTGGGCCGGGACCTTTATGTCCGGAATGGATGCACCTACTGCCATACCCAGTTTATCCGGGATATGGACTGGGATATGGGGGCGGAGCGGATCGCCCTTTCCGGTGATTATGTGCAGGATCGGCCTCACCTGATCGGCACGGAAAGGACCGGTCCCGATCTCTCCCAGGAGGGGGGCGAGCACCCGGATGACTGGCACCTGGCCCATTTTACCAATCCCAGGTTTGTCAGACCGGAATCGATCATGCCCTCCTGGGAATTTTTGGGCCGGGAAAATATCAGGGCACTCATCGCCTATAAACAGAGTCTGGGATACCGGATGGCCGACTTCCGGGTTAAGCGGCAGAACCATTGGAAAGAAAAGGCCCTTAAGGCCTACGAAGCCGGTCCTGATGAAAATATCGGCTGGCTCCACCAGATGATCCCCGAGCCCTGGAGAAAGTTGCCCAACCCCTATCCGACCACTGCGGCCGGGCTGAAACGGGGGCATAAGATCTATCAGAGCTACTGCATTGGTTGTCACGGCCCGATCGGCGACGGGATGGGGCCGGCCGAGCCGTATCTCTATCCCCCACCGCTTAATTTCACCCTGTTAAACCAGAGAGAGATTTCAGGGGGCATTCTGTACTATCAGATTATGAACGGCATCACCGGCACGGCTATGCCTTATTTTAAAAAAGAGCTGGAATCCGCCAAGATCTGGGAAGTGGGGGATTATGTGGCTGTCTATTTTATCGGCCGAAGCGATGCCGACCGGGAACCCAAAGGGATTGATGCCGCCTATGAAAACCCGGCGGTGAGGCCTCGACCCAAGTCCTTGACCGGAGAAAAGGAGAAATAGAAGATGTATTTTTCAGGTTGGATTATTCTGGTTGCCCTGAGCCTCTGGATCAGTCTGACGGCTTTCCTCTGGGGCCTCCAGAGCGGGCAGTTTTCCGATCAGGACCGGGCGCGCTATCTGCCTTTGCGCGACCTGCTCCCTCAGTCGCCGGCCCAGGATCCGGCCCGGCGGCCTATGGAGGTCTATGGTCTGCTGTTCATCGGCCTCTTGGTGATGGCCGGGTTAGCCGGGTCGATCATTTTGAGTTTTTTCCGGTCAGTTTTTTAGGTGCGGCTATGCCCTTTTTCCCCTTGATGACTTTTCAGGAAATGGCCCTGGCCTTTTTTCTGGGGCTGGGGGTCTTTATCCTCCTTTATGTGGCCTGGGGGAGCTATCAAAGGAGAGATCCCTATGAAACCGGGCAGCCATCGGAAAAGTCGGGGCAAGGCCCTGCGGATTGGCTTAAGGCCGGGGAGAATCCCATACCGCCCTTTCTTGTTTTTGTTTATATCGGGGTTGCGGGTTGGGCACTGGCTTATCTGATTTTTAGAATTAATAAAAATATTTTTTGACAGGATTGACAAGATTGAGATGAACCAATCAGCCGCCAAAAGCTGGATCATTGTGCTGTCCATTTCCTTTTTCTTTTTTCTCTGGGGGCTTTTTATTTATTTTACCGTGGGGGATAACTGGCCGCCTCCCTGGAGCTACGGCATTGTAGAGGATGTGCCGGGGCAGTCGGTCTATTCGGTAAATAAAGCCCAAAGCCGGGCAGGCACGGCCCCTTCGGAAGGACCAAGAACGCGGGAACAACACGTCATGGGTAAGAAAGAGTGCTCTGTCCGGACTCAGGGCAAGGAAGGATTATAAGGACCATGTGGAGAAAAATACTCCTGTTGATGGGTCTGGCTCTGGGCCTTTTGGTGACCCTCCTTTTTTTTCTTTCCATCCTGATCAGCAACTATTACGGCCGGATGAGGGACGATGAAGCTCTGAATACCTTTCAACTTTCCCTGCCGGTCATGCCCAGGGGAACCATTCCTCTCGGCGGGGGGATCGAATCTATAAGAACAATGGACCCCAAAAGCTTAATCAATCCCTTGCCTTTGACCCAGGCGGTTATTGATCGGGGAAGGAGAAGCTATCTGTACTATTGTCTGCCCTGTCACGGGCCAGGACTCGACGGGAAGGCCACGGTAGGGCAAAGCTTTTATCCTTTACCTACCCATCTATTGGGCCCCAAGGTGCAGGACCAGAAGGATGGTGAACTTTTTTCAAAGATCAGCCTGGGCTACAAAAGGCAACCGCCTTTATATGCCACCGTAGGGGTGGATGACCGCTGGGCCGTCATTACCTATCTGCGGGCCATGGCAAAACTTCAAGCCTCCTTCCTCAATCTCCCCCTTGAGGGGGTGGGAAGGGGTGGGGGTAGGGCGCCACGAGGGGGAAAAATATCGAATATCGAATATCGAATATCGAATAATGAATAATGAATATCGAAGGAAGGAAATAACAAGGCACTTCGAAATTCGGTTTTTCGTTTTAAACCCTCATGCTCGCCTGATGGGAGGGCCACGAGGGATAAAAATAACAAAACGCGGCTGAAGGCGAGGGGCAAGGTACAGGGTTCAAGGTTTTCCACTTGCAACCTGTAACCTGCAACTTTATTCTTAATCTCCGCCCTGACCCCTGACCCCTGATCCCTGATCCCATTTTTTATGTAACTTGTGACTTGCATCTTGCAACTTTATTCAGGATCTTTCAATGACTTTCGAACTCCTGGCCCCTTTCCTGATCGGACTGTTCGGCAGCCTCCATTGCCTGGGGATGTGCGGTCCCCTGATCATGGCCTTTTCTATGCACATCAAAAGCCCTCCAGTCTCGGCCGGGGGCGAAAATTCGTCTCCCTGGGGCCGGGGCCTTTCCCATCACCTGGCCTATCACTTCGGAAGGCTTTTGACCTATGGCTTTTTGGGGGGCCTGGCCGCGGCCCTGGTCAATATCGTCGGCTTTAATCTCTATTTGAATGTCCGCGGTGTTCTGATCCTAACCGGCGGGGGCCTGATCAGCCTCCTGGGCCTGATATTTTTGCGGGTCATCTCCCTGCCGGATCTTTTCAGCCGATTTTCCGGGGTCCCTCAGGTCTTCTGGAAGCGGATCGTTCCTCCCCTGTTCCAATCCCCCGGGGCTGTTCCGAAAATGGCCCTGGGGCTGGCCGGCGGACTTTTGCCCTGTTGTCTCTCCTGTTCCATGCTCATCAAGGCGGCCACCACCGAAAATTGGGGCCAGGGATTTATGACCATGGTCGCCTTTGGCCTGGGCACCGTCCCGGCCCTTCTGGCCCTGGGAATTTCCGCTTCCCTCCTGACCCTGCGGACCAGGATGATCGGGGAGCGGATTGCCGGCCTTTCCGTTGTCGCCATGGGTCTGATCCTGGTATTCAGGGGGGTGCAGCTTCTGGTGTGAAGAAAGATGCAAGATGCAAGTTGCAAGTTGTGGAGTGCGGGTGTCAGGGGTATAATTTCCCAGAGGTTCTTTGAAAAAATCTAACCAAATATATTTGAAATTTTTCTGTTACGAGATACGGGTTACAAGTTACGAGATGCGAGTTACGAGATACGAGATACGAGACACGGGTTTGGTGGAATGCCGCTTATGCGGCCTGCCTGTAGGCCGTTCCGGGGTGCAGGAACAGCAGGGAGAGATACGTCTCCATTTCTGCTGTTTCGGCTGCCGGCAGGTATTTCAAATCCTTTCCAGCCTTCCCGAAGGGGCGGCGGCCGATTATAAAAATTCAGACCTCTACCGTCTCTGTGAGGCCAATGGCCTGATCGGAAAAGATTTTGCAGACCCGGTAAAAAACCCTGCGCCCAGGCAGGGATCCGATAAAGAAGTGGGGGAAGCCGCAGATCCGGAAGCCCCTCTGTCCAGGGAATTGATTTTCAAGGTGGAGGGGATGTGGTGCAGCGCCTGTTCCTGGTTGATTGAAGCGGTCCTGGCCAAGGTCCCTGGCATAGTGAAGGTCAAGGTCCTTTTCGCCTCCGATCTGGTCCAGATCGATTACCTTCCCCATCGGGTGACGGTCGAAGACATCCAGGCCCGGATTTCCAGGTTGGGGTACAGCACCTCCCTTCTTCAGGATCCGGAGAAAACTGCCGGGGAAAAGAAAAGGGTCCAACTGCGTCTGGGCCTTTCAGCCATCCTGACCGTCCATATCATGATGATCTCTCTGGCCCTCTATGCCGGATTTTTTCAGGATCTGGGGACCGAGGCTATAGGTTATCTTTCTTATCCTCTTTTCCTCCTGACTACACCGGTCCTCCTTTACGGAGGATTTCCCATTTTTAAAAAGGCCCTGAACGGACTGCGCTTCGGAAAACCCACTATGGAGGTCCTTATTGCCATGGGGGCCCTGTCAGCCTATTTTTACAGCCTCATCCAAATGGCGCGGGGCAGTCTCCATCTTTATTTCGACACGGCTGCCATGCTGATCGTCCTGGTCCTGCTGGGGAAGTATCTGGAGTCCGGGGCCAGGGAAAGGATTTCCCGGGGCCTGGTGGAACTCTATCACCTGGCCCATCAGAAGGTCCGTCTGCTGACCAAAACAGGTGAAAAATGGCTGGCCGCCGATCAGGTCCGGGCAGGGGATGAATTCCAGGTCCTGGCCGGAGAAAGGCTGGCGGTGGACGGCCGGATTATTTCCGGCCAGGCCGGTCTGGACGAATCCTTTTTGACCGGAGAGTCCCGCCCGGTAAAAAGAGGGCCCCACGATCAGGTCCGGGCCGGTTCCTTACTCCTTGACCACTCCCTCATCCTCCGGGCTACCCATACAGGGGCTGAAAGCGCCATCGGCCGGATCATTACCTTGATGCAGGATGGCCTGTCAGGAAAAACCCATTTCGAGCATTTAGCCGATCGGCTGACCGGCTGGGTCGTGCCCGGCCTCCTGTTATTGGCCGGCGCAACCGCCCTTTACCTGGTCTACCAGGGCCGGTCCCTGGAGGAAGCCTTGCTGCGGTCCGTGACCATCATGGTCATTTCTTGCCCCTGCGCCCTGGGGATTGCCACCCCTTTAGCCAAAGTCGCTTCCATTGGAGCCGGAAGGCTCCGGGGAATCCTTATCCGGGATCCGGCGGCCCTGGAAAAAATAGAAAAATTAGATGTTTTGATCTTTGATAAGACCGGGACCCTGACCGAAGGCCGGTATGCCTTGCGGGAGATGGTGTTTCTCGGTCGGTCAAAGGAAGAGGCCTGGCAGAAGATCGCCTCGGTGGAAGCTCTATCCGATCATTTCCTGGCCAGGGAGGTTCAAAACAAGGCCCGTGAATTTTCCCTTTCCCTGGGAGAGGTCACCGGGTTCCGGAAACTGGCCGGGATGGGGGTTAACGGGGAGGTGGACGGGTGTGCCGTGGTCATCGGGAACAGCCGGTTGATGCACTCCCAGAGGCTGGATCTTCCGAAGGCCATTGAATCACAGGCCGAATCCCTGGAGGCCAGGGGAACAACGGTCGTCTTTTTCGGCTGGCAGGGCCGGGTTTGGGGATTGATGGCCTTTGGCGATGTCCTGAAAGAAAAGGCCCATCAGACCGTGGCCAGTGTTCAACAGAATGGATTTCAGACTTGGTTGGTTTCCGGGGACTCGCCGGAGACCACCGGAGCCATGGCCCGGGATCTGGGTATAGAGTCCTTTGTCGGCCAGGCCATGCCGCAGGAAAAGGTGGGCATCATCAAAAACCTGCAGCGTCAGGGCCACCGGGTGGGCATGATCGGCGATGGGCTTAACGACGCCGCGGCCCTTGCCCAGGCCGATGTGGGTTTTGCCTTGGGGACCGGGGGGGGTCTGTTAGCGGAGGCCTCGGATATCACCCTGTTGACCGATGATCCCTGGAAGATCCGGGAGGTGCTTGACCTATCCTGCCTGACCGTCAAGGTCATCAGGCAAAATCTCGGATTTGCCTTTTTTTATAATATGCTCGGAATCCCTCTGGCCGTCACCGGCCTGTTAAATCCCTTGGTGGCCGTTCTGGCCATGTTTGCCAGCAGCCTGACCGTAGTCGGAAACACCATGAGAATTTATAAAAAAGGACAAACCCTTGACAAGTAAAAAGGCCCTTGATATAAGGTTAATCCAATAAAATTATGATTTCTACCTATTAAGGCTTTCGTTCCGTTCAATCCTAAAAAAGGAGATAAGGCATGAAAGAATTCAAACAAATCCTGTTCCCAATCGATTTTTCCGAATCTTCCCCCAAAATACTGCCCTATGTATTGACCATGTCCAAGACCTTCGGCAGTACGGTCCATTTGCTCTATGTGGTGCGGGATCTGAAATATTTATCCAGTTTTCATGTCCCCCATCCATCCCTGACCTTGATTGAAAACGAAATCGCTGAAAGCTCCAAAAAGATGATGGAAAAGGTCTGCGAAGAAGAGCTTCAAGGATGTCCCCGCTTTGTCAAAAAGATTATTGTCGGGGATGCGGCCAATGAAATCATCCGCTATGCCCAGGAAGAAAAGATTGACCTGATTATCATGGGAACCCATGGACGAAAAGGATT
>JACRBX010000097.1 GCA_016219225.1 Deltaproteobacteria bacterium | reverse complement strand
TCTGTAACGTCGTGAAAGACCAGCACCGTGCCCATTACATTTCCGCCGCCTTCCAAAATGGGCGCCGCGCTGTCCTCAATCGGTACTTCGCGGCCATCTTTGGTGACCAGTGCAGTATCATTGGCGAGATCCACCACCCGTAAAGTGGGACGTTGTTCATTTAATTCAGAAACTTTTTCGAATCGTAATCCGGCAGTTTGATTCTATGTTGTATAGTCGAGCGGTCTGAGTTCAACCAGGTTTAAGGAAGAGATAGGGTATGATTGCTGATCGAATGTTGGAACCGTCCATTCACCGAGGCGGGTTAGATTACCGAGATGAAGGTTCTGAATGTGCCGTTGTTGCGTGTAGGCGCAAGCCGAGGGCCCGTATGACCTTCAGCACCGTGGCGAATTTAGGTTGCCTTCGGGAAACGAGGCCGTATAAAGGCTTTCGCGCCCAAGCCCCGTCTCTCAGGCTATCTTTAATACGGGACGTAGGGTCTGAATTGCATTGTTAGAAGTCCAGCCTGGAAATTTTCCCTTGAATTGCTTAACGCCAGGCGTTATACTTATTTTCAATGATCCGATCCTTTAAATACAAAGAAACAGAAAAGATATTTCGACGGACCTTCTCTCGCAAGTTTCCCGGCAGAATTCAGCTAACAGCCTTTCGAAAGTTAAGAATGCTGAATCGAGCTATGACCTTGGAGGATTTAAGGGTTCCACCGGCTAATCGCCTTGAAAAGTTGGCCGGTGATCGAAAAGGTCCGTTTAGTATTCGTATTAATGATCAGTGGCGTATTTGCTTCGCCTGGAAAAAAGGCGATGCCTATCAGGTCGAAATAGCCGATTATCACTAAAAGGAAAAGAGTATGAATAGCAAAAAAATACCTCCCGTACATCCGGGGGAAATTTTACAAAAAGAATTCCTCGATCCCATGAAAATCAGTCAGAACCGTCTGGCCATAGCGGTTGGGGTTCCGCCACGCCGGATTAATGAGATTGTTCACGGGAAGCGAAGGATTACTGCTGATACGGCCTTGCGCCTGGGTCGTTTTTTCGGCATTTCTCCCCAATTTTGGCTGGGGTTACAACTGGATTATGATCTCGACTTAGAAGAAGACAGATTAGGGGATCGTTTGCAACTGGAAGTACGGGAATATGCAGTTTCTGTGTAGAATGAGGAAAAGGGATCATGGGATTTTTATACGAACCGCCCATCAACCAAATTCTTGCTCTTCTGTTGCTGGGGGTCGCGGGTATTGCCCTCTGGCTATCCCTGCGAAGGTTCATCAGCGCTTATCATCAGGCCGGTCAATATGACTGCTCCCTATGGATCATCAGGGCTATTCGCTGCCTTCTTATTGCTTTAACCGCCGGGGCCTGGTCGGCCAGCTTCTTCTGGAACAAACGCTGGCTTTTTATAATCGGCTTGATCATCATTGGCCAGGAATTATATGAAGGGGCCGTTGTGAGTTTTGCCTTGAGAAGAGGCGCAAAGATCGAATCCGGTGAAAAGAATTTCCCCTGACTTTTCTGAAGAAAATGGGACCGGCAGTGCCAGTGTCAAGACCCGGGAAAAGATGGCCATGACGGCCGTTGAAAACCTCCTGGCCGGGCTCCGTGGAAAATTGCCTCAAAATTTTAGTAACTAAAGAATATAATTCTACGCAAAATGGATAGAATTTCTTAAAGAACACGCCTTGGACCCGGACCAGTTGAGGTTTTATTAACATGTTTTGTATATCCAAAATCTTGGTTCCGGCTGGTCCGGGTTGGGTGAATAACCCAGACCTTGGGACTTCTAACCGATAAAAAATAGGACACCCCATAATCCCCACGTCAAGAAAGAAATTAGGGACGAAAAGGGTTCGTGTAGAGAATGCTTTAAAATTCGAGGTCAATCAGTTAAGGGAAGACCCCCTTTTACTTTTGCTCAGCGGAAGGGGGATCTGAATGGTCCGAATCCGAATCTAAGGCCGCCTTTTATGCACTCGGATAAACAGCGCGAAAGCCATGGCTGCAGAAAAAAGGAAACAAAGGGTCATGGCATAAAAGACCGAGCGCAGGCCGTAGTGATCCGCAAGATAGCCCGATACCGCCGCCGCGGTGGAGCCGATCCCGAAAGTGATGAAAAAATGAATGCCATAGCCCAGACCATGCCGGTGGGTCGGCAGGTAGGTTGACAACAGGTAATTCTGCAGGGGCTGGGTGGAGAAATAGAAAAAGGCGTACATCACGGCCGATCCTACCAAAATCAGGTTTTGGGAAACAGCCATCAGAAATACAAAGACCGTTCCCAGAAGGATTGCCCCAAGATAGAGCCCTTCAGCCTGAAAACGATCCACGCCGCGGCCGGCCACATACTGGCCCAGGGCACCCGACAGGAGGGCAATGGTGGCTACAGTCCCCCCCAGGGCCACCTTGCCCAATTGGAGTCCGCCGAGATGAATACTTTCTCCCATATAGGCCGGAAGAAAAGTCATGATGCCTTTGTAAGTCAACCCCAGGGCCATGGCCGAAAGGAAAAAGACGATCAGATTGAAACAGGAAAAGATCGCGGGGGGGCGGCTTCCGGCCGAAGCGCCTTCCTTTTCCCTGATTTCCAGATGTTTGGGAATGGTCAGGGAATAGAACCCGGCGAGAATCCCGATAAACCCATAGAGGACGTGAGGCATCCTCCAACCCAAGGCCGACCCGATCCAGGCCGAGAGCACCGGGACCGAGGCAACCCCCAGACTTCCGGCGATTCCATGGAGGCCGAAGGCCTTCCCTTTTTCCTGGATGGCCAGGGAGATGAGGGTGTTCGCGGCCGGGTGATAGGTGCTGCAGAAAAGGCCGATCCCCCCCATGAGAATCCCGTAGTTGACCAGGGAATTCATGGACCAGGCCCCCATCGCCAGGATACCGGCACCGAAAAGGTAGAGCGTGATTAAACGTCTGGGACCGATTTTATCCGCCAGATAGCCGGCCGGTAACGAGCCGATACCGAAGGCATAAGAAAATACAGTCACCACCAGGCCCAGGTGGAAATAATCGGTGCCGAACTCCAGCATGAGCAGGGGGATCAAAGGAGGCAGGACGCCTTCTAAAAGATGGATCAGGGAATGGGAGGCCGTGGTCAAGGTGATGATTCGTTTTTCTTCTTGGTTCAATGGTTTCTCTCCCGGTAATTTGTATATCAAGTCGATCTCCTGGCGGACCAATATTGATCTTCATAAACCTTTGGCGGCCGGTTCAAGGGTAAAATAAAAAGTGGCTCCCAGGTCGACGACCCCTTCAGCCCAGATGTGTCCGCCGTGGCGGTGGATGATGCGCTGCACAATGGCTAGCCCCACTCCGGTTCCTTCGAATTCCTCTCTGCTGTGAAGGCGCTGAAAAGTGCCGAACAGTTTGCCGCTGTAAGTCTGGTCAAAGCCGGCGCCGTCATCCCGTATAAAATAAACCACTGATCCCTCCTGGTGCCGGACGCCGAATTCTATGCGAAAGGAAGGTTTTCGTCCGGTGAATTTCCAGGCATTGTCCAGGAGATTTTTCAGGGCGATCTCTAATAACCGTTCGTCTCCGTCAGCCATGACGTTTGGGGCGATAACCCATTCCACCCGCCGCTCCGGCTGGCATATCTCCAATTCACGAGCCAACACCTCAATTATCCGGCTGAGATTCACCTGCTGACGGGTCATCTCGGCCTGGGTCACTCGCGAGAGTTTAAGCAAATCATCAATCAACTGCCCCATCCGCTGGGTGGCGGCGCGCACCCGGTCCAGGTATTTCCGCCCTTTTTCGTCTAAGGCCATACGGTAATCTTCCAACAAGGCCCGGCTGAAGCCGTCAATGGCCCTTAGGGGGGCACGCAGGTCATGGGATACGGAATAGGAAAAGGACCCCAACTCCCTGTTGGCCGCCTCCAACTGGATCGTTCGTTCGAGGACCCGTTGTTCCAAGTCAACATTAAGCCGGCGGATTTCCGCCTCGGCTTCCTTCCTCTCGGTGATGTTATCAAAAACGGCCACAAAATGATTTTTTTTCGGACTATAGGCTGCTATGGAGAGCCAGATTCCCAAAGACTCCAAATAGATTTCAAACCGTTCGGGTTTCCCGGTTCGGGCCACCCTTCCATAAATCTCAAACAATTCCGGATTGGAGGTCTTGAGGCCCGGGATGACCACGGTGGCCTGCCTGCCGACGACATTTTTTAGTCCGGTCAGTTCTACAAATTTGTCGTTGACGTCGAGGTAGACAAAGTCCTGGGGCCTGTCATCCACAAACAACATCCGACAATAAGCAAATCCTTCCAACATGTTTTCAAATAGTGAACGATATCGTTCCTCACTTTGGCGGAAGGCATCAACCTGGAGAATGAGTTTGTCTATCAGCAGTTGATAGTGTTTTTGATCGAAATTGGGGGGTGGAGAAAGAATGACCTCGGTTCTTTTGGCCTGAAGGACCTCAGCTACCATATCCAGGATTTTTTGCGGGTCCGTCGGTTTTATGAGTATGCGGGTTACACCCACCTCTGAAGCCAGGACTCGAGCTTCTTGCTCGTTAAACACCGCCGTATAGAAGATGACCAAGGTCTGAGCGGTCGATGGATCGGCCCGCAGCCGCTGCACCAGTTCGTAGCCATCCATTTTAGGCAGGAGAACGTCGGAGATAACCAGATCAGGGTGTTCGGTCCGGACCATTTGCAACGCCTCGGCACCATCGGCGGCCTCAAGAATCTGGTACCGGGCATATTGGAGCAGAGTCTTTAAAAGCTCCCGGTCCATGGGCCGATCATCGACAACAAGGATTTTGGTCATGCCTTTTTCCTTCAGCGAGTTAGGAATTCAGGGGATTGGGGAATCAGGAAATTTGCATCTACGATAAGTTTGAAAAAAATCCCTTCTGTTATTCCGAATGCATGTCAGGGATCTCAGAACAACCGGATCAGGCAAGGGTTCTCCTTTAGTCGAAATGACAGAAGAGACAATTCGAAATGACCAAGTGGCGTTTTCCCACTTTTTACGAATCCATCGCTTCCGAAATTGCTGGATTATTAATCCTATCCATTTGGTAGGTGTGTGTCAACTCTTTAAAGGAAGGTGCATAAATAGGAGGCATCCAGCAAAAGAGGAAAATGAGTTTTGTGTGTCGTTGGATTTGGAGTTTTTTTTAACCCTCATGTCGGACACTCCTCGGTTTTTTGGGGGTCCGGGGGGGCCGTATCGATGTCGCACTTTAACAGGCCTTCGGACTGCCTGGCCCGCAGCAGGTAGCACAGGACCGGCACCATGGTCCTGGAAAGAAAGGTGGCCGCCACTTCGCCCGACATGAGGGCAATGGCCATACCCTGAAAGATCGGGTCGAAAAGGATCACGGAAGAGCCGACAACCACGGCGGCGGCGGTCAGGAGCATGGGTCTGAAGCGGATGATGCCGGCCTGGATCACCGCCTCCTTAAGGGGCACCCCCTCGGCGATTTTGAGATCGACAAAATCCACCAGGATGATGGAATTGCGGACCACGATCCCGGCCCCGGCGATAAAACCGATCATGGAGGTGGCGGTAAAGAAGGCCCCCATCACGGCATGTCCCGGCAGGATACCGATCAGGGACAAAGGGATTGGGGCCATGATCACCAGCGGCACCAGAAAGGATTTAAACCAGCCCACGACCATGACGTAAATCAGTATCAGGACCACCCCGAAGGCCAACCCCAGGTCGCGGAAGACCTCATAGGTGATGTGCCATTCGCCGTCCCATTTCATAGAGTATTTATCTTCCATCCAGGGTTGGACCGCAGAATATTGTTTCAGCTCATAGCCTTCCGGGAGTTTCAGGTTCCTGACCTGTTCCTTCATCTTCAGTATAGGATAGACCGGACTTTCCTCGGTGCCTGCCACATCCCCGATGACGTAGACCACCCGCTTCAGGTTCTTCCGATAGATGGTTTTATCTTCGATCCCTTCCTGGACCTTGACCAGTTCGGCCAGGGGCACGGCTTTACCGGTGGCGGATAGGAGGGTTATCCCTCCCAGGGCCTTTGTTCCGGCCCGCTCTGAAAGAGGGGATCGGAGAAGAAGCTCTACCGGCTCCTTGTCCCTGACCAGGTGGGCCAGGCCGGCCACGGTCCCGTTCAGGGTCGTTTGAACGGCCCGGGCGACCTCCTCGGTACCGATTCCATTAAAGGCCGCTTTTTCTTTATCGACCATGAAAAAGATTTTTTTCTGGTCCTGTTCCACATACCAGTCGACATCGACCACCCCCGGGGCCCGGGTGAAAATATCCTTGACCTGCCGGGCGATCTCGATTTGTCGGCCATGATCCGGTCCGTAGATCTCGGCCACCAGGGTGCTTAAAACCGGAGGCCCCGGGGGGATCTCCACCACCTTTACCCGGGCCTGGTATTGGTCGCCCAGTCTCTTGATCTCCGGTCTGATCCTTTTGGCGATTTCGTGGCTTTGGGCCTTCCTTTCTTCCTTGACCACGAAATTGACCTGAATATCGGCCTGGTTGCCGGCGGACCTCAAGAAATAATGGCGCACCAGACCGTTAAAATTGAAGGGGGCCGAGGTGCCGATGTACGATTGGGTGTTGGTCACTTCCGGTACGGTCCGGAGATAGTCGCTGATCTTTCGGGTCAGGGCCGCTGTTTCTTCCAGGCTGGCACTTTCCGGAAGGTCGATGACCACCTGGAGTTCACTCTTGTTGTCAAAAGGAAGCATCTTGACCGTCATCCATTTGAGCGGGATCAGGGAGAAGGCTGCCAACAAGAGCACAATGATCAGGATGAAAAACCCGATCCTCTTTTTTTTGTTCTCCAGAAGGGAACGGAGGTTTCGTTCATAGAGATGGTTGAATTTGGCCAGAATCTTTCCTTCTTCTTTTTCGCCGGCTGTGCCACCTTTCGTTCCTTTCAGGACGATGAAGCTCAGCCAGGGACTGATGATGAAGGCAATGAGCAGGGAGATGACCATGGCCGCCGAGGCCCCTACCGGGATGGGTCTCATATAAGGCCCCATGAGTCCCGAGACCGCCGCCATGGGAAGCAGGGCGGCTATAACTGCAAAGGTGGCCAGTACCGTGGGGTTGCCCACCTCATCGACGGCCAGGACGGCCACTTCCGGATCCACCCGGCTCATCTTGAAATGACGGTGGATATTTTCGACCACCACGATGGCATCATCCACCAGAATGCCGATGGAGAAGATGAGGGCAAAGAGGGTTACCCGGTTCAGGGTATAGCCCACCAGATAAGTCACCAGAATGGTCAGGGCCAGGGTGACCGGAACAGCCACGGCCACCACGATGGCCTCCCGCCAGCCCAGGGCCAGGGCAATGAGGATGGTGACCGATAGGGCCGCCAGAAACATGTGCTTGAGCAATTCATTGGATTTATCCCTGGCCGTCTCGCCATAATTTCTGGTGGTGGTGATCTCAATTCCCGAGGGGATCCGGTTGCCTTTCAGGGCTTCTATCTTTTCCATAGCCCTTTCGGCAATCTGCGTGGCATTGGTCCCCTTTTTTTTGGCAATGGACAGGGTGACGGCTTCGAAAGTCCCTCCGGGGGCCTTTTTCTCCCCCGGACCGAAACCCATAAAAACATAGTTTGACGGCTCCTCGGGACCGTCGATAATCCGGGCCACATCCCTCAAATAGACCGGTCTCCCGTCGGCCACGATCAGGACCAGATTGCCCACTTCCTGAACCTCTTTTAAAAACCCGCCGGTCTCCACAATGAATTCCTGGCTTCCGGCCGGAAATCGGCCGGAAGGTAAAAGGAAATTGGCCTTCCGCAAAGCCCCCTCAAGCTGGCCGGGTGTCAGATGAAAAGCGTTCAGGCGAAGGGGCTCCCAGACAATCCGGATCTGCCTTTTTTGGCCGCCGATGATCTGGAATTCGGCGACGTCCTTATCCTTTTTCAGCTCATCGCCCACCTCCTGGGCCACCCTGCGCAGTTCATAGCCGGTATAGGAGGAACTCCAGAGGGTAAAGGAAAGGATGGGGACATCGTCTATGGATTTGGGTTTGACCAGGGGCTGTGAAACGCCGGGAGGGATCTTGTCGTAATTCGACATGAGCTTGTTGTAGAGGTTGACCAGGCTTTTCTCCAGGTCCTGGCCGACATAAAACCGGACGATGGCCATGCTCATCCCCGGTTTCGACAGGGTATAGATGTATTCCACCCCTTTTATTTCCCAGAGGAACTTGGACATGGGTTTGGTGACCCGTTCATCCACCTCCTGGGCCGAGGCCCCGGGATAGTGGACCATAACGTCGATCATGGGAACGATAATCTGGGGCTCTTCCTCCCTGGGGGTCACCACTATGGCAAACAGGCCGAGAAAGATCGAGGCGATGACGATGAGAGGCGTCAGCTTTGATTTGATGAAGGTCTTGGCGACCGTTCCGGCAAATCCGAGTATTCTGAGACTCACGGTTTTACCCATCCTCCGTCAATGGCCCGCTCCACACCCTCCACGACCACCTCTTCTCCGCCCTTCAGTCCGGAAAGAACCTCTCTCCGGTCTTCATGGGCTTTCCCTGTCCTGATGAGGCGGAAGGTCATCACCTTCCGGTCATCCACCACATAGACCCCTTCCAGTTGCCCCTTTTCCACCACAGCTTTTTTCGGAACCAGGATTGTTTCTTTTTGCCCTTCCGGAATAAGGACTTTACAGTAGAGGCCGCTTTTTAAGCCCCGTCCTTTCAGGGGAATCTTGATCAGGAAGGTCCTGGAGGCCGGATCGATGGCCGGAACGATTTCCCTGATGAAACCGGAAATCCGTTCACCGCTGGAATTAAGGAGAATAGAGACCGGGCTCCCATTCTTTATTTTTTGGACCAAACGTTCATCCACTGAGGCTTCAACTTTGAATTGGGAGGTATCTTCAATAGTCAAAAGGGGCATCCCCGGAGCAGCCAGACTCCCCGGATCGATCTTCTTCTCGGTAATCAGGCCGGAGACCGGGGCAGTCACCCTGGTAAATCCATGATAGATCCTGGCTTCCTCCACAGCGGCCCTGGTCCGCTTGACGGTTTCCTGGAAACGGTCATATTCCGTCTCGGCCACCTTTTTCCGGGTTTCTATCTGGTCCATCTCCTGCTGGGTGATCACTTTTTCCGAATGGAGATTGGCGTATCGCCGGAAGGTAACCTCGGCCAGGGATCTGTTCTGCCCGGCCACCTCAAGGGCCTTTAAGGCCTCCTGGTTGGCTGTTTCGGCCTGAACCACCTTCTGGGCCAGATCCCGGTCGTCTATGGTAACCAGGACCTCTCCGGCCTTTACCAGATCGCCTTCCCGGACCTTGACGGCCGTTACCGTTCCCAGACTGCGGCTGGCCACGATACTGATTGCCCCGGCCTTGACGGTGCCCGATGTTTCATAGAAGGAATCTATTGAAGAAGGAGAAACCTTGAGCAGGGATACACCGGTCACAATTGGTCTTTGGGCTTGGGAAGAAGGATGGGGTTCTTTTTCCCGGCAACCTATAAAAAGCAAGAGCATGGCCATGAGCCAGAAGGGAAGGGGCCTTTTCATCAAACATGCCTCCAATCATCAATAGCCCAATTTTGTCATTCTCGCGAAAACCTGCGAGGGAATGACGATTTTTCACGAGTTCATTGTCACTAACTTTACTCTATATTTAAATCCTTCAGGATAGTGCCGCTTTCGAATCCGAGATGGATCAGGGCAAAGAGATATTCATTCTCTTTGGCCACCCGGTCGGCCCTGGCCTGGTTCAGGTGCACCTGGACATCGAGAAAGTCCACCAGGGGGGAAAGGGAATTTTCATAGCGGCTCTTGACCAGCCGCTGGCCTTCCTCGGCGGTCTTGAGGGCCGCCCTGGCCAACTCGGCATTTTTTTGCGCTTCTTGAACCGTCAGATAGGCCTCATGGATTTTGAAGCTGACCATCTGGTCAAGGCCTTTCAGCAGCTCTTCCGTTTCCTTAACCGTTTGGAGGGCTTTGGCCCGCTCATATTTGCGGTTCATCCCATCAAACAAATCCCAGCGGAGGGCGGCAGACAAAAGCCAGGATTTTCCCTCGGAACCCAAAGGCGTATTGTGGTCGTTGAGCTGATACGTCCCTCCCAGATGGATGGTCGGAAAATATTTGGCTTCCGCCAGCTTAACCGTGCTTTGGGCATTCTCGTGGCGCATCTTCAGGGCCTTGAGGTCTTTTCTTCCCTCAGAGGCCCCGGTATAATAATTAATGGGGTTCAAAGGGAGGCTGATATTTTGATCATCCGTATCCAGAGGATCGGTTTTCCCCAGGAGGAGCCCCAACATCCTCTTAGACACGGCCAGATTTTTCTCGGCGCTGACCATTTGTTGCTCGGCCGAAGTGACGGCCGTTGAGGCCCTCAGGATATCGGAGTAAAGACCCAGCCCATTTTTGTATCTTACTTCGACGACCCTCAAGTGTTCCCGGGCATCTTCGAGGGCCTTTTGGCTGACTTCAATAAACGCTTTAGCCGTATGGACCTGGAGATAGACCCGGGCGACTTTCAGGGTCAGCTCCTCCTTTTTTCTGTAATAGCTTTCATTCTGAGCCGCATGTTCCTTTTGGGCCATAGCCAGCCCAAGGGAGACTTTCGGGTCATAAAGCGGTTGTTCAAGGGTCAACAGGGTCTGGAGGTCGGTAACCGGTTGGGGGTTGTTGAGGGAACCGATCTCAAAGTCGGATTGGGAAAACCGGCCTTGATTCAGTTTCATCATAAAGGCCGTCGGCGGGTTGTTGGTGCGGGTGGCCCTCTCCTCGAAGGCGATTTTTGGAAGGAAGGCACTGCGGGCCATACCGATATCGGCTTCCTGGGCGAAAAGCCTGTTTCCCATGGCCCGGAGGTCATGGTTTTCTTCAAGGGCGGTTTTAACGGCCTCTTTCAGGGCGATTTGTTTTTCCAGGCCATTACTTTTTCCCGGCCCGACGACACCAAAGAAAAAGAATACCACCAACAAGCCAATAAGGGGCCTCTTCATGCAAACCACTCCTTTCAACCCACGTCGACCCTTGGTAATCCAAACCTTGATGGTCTCGTAATAACTCGTCATTCCCGCGAAGGCGGGAATCCAGGCTATATGTAACTAATTTAAGGGTATAGGAATTTCCTTTTTGGACGCAGATCGACGCAGATTGCCAAGATTTTGAATATATAGAGTAGTTATCTGCGGGTATCGGCGAAAATCAGCGTCCTAATTTAAAACACTGGATTCCCGTTTTCACGGGAATGACGTAATCGGCGCTTTTAGACTTCCAAATAACTTAGCTTTTTTATTGCCAAGTTATTTTCTGATACAGCCCCGCAATGCGGCGTTTCATAGCTTTTTACGAACGCAACAACCTTTATTTTTTTTTAATATTACCTTCATAGATACTATCTTCATTTCCGTAAATGAAAAATAAGGTATTGCCTGTATATTTCTATTGGGGAGACGGTATTTTAATAAGAAAAAAAGGGTTCAAGATGCAAGATGCAAGTTTCAAGTGCGAAAAAACTCAAAATGGCGATGGGCAATAGGCTATAGGCTATGGGTGAAGGAAAAATCTTAAGATCATTTAACCTATAGCCCCTGGCCCATTGCCTATCGCCTTGTGAAGCATTTTCATGCCTCGTGGCGCCCCACAGAACCTGAAGGCTTAATAGGTAAAGACGGCGTTGGCCTTGAGCGATTCGGTGATGAGTTGGCCGGCAGCCGTTGTCCCGGTCTTATCAATCAGATCGGATTCGGCAATATTACGGATCCTGATACAGGGGACACAGACCTTCAGTTCCCCTCCCAATTCCAGAAAATCAGCAATCAGTTTGGTCAGGGATTCAAAGCCTCCCGGTTTAGCCAGGGTTTCGCAGTAGCCTTTTTTAGCCAGGAAAACGCCCTCGCCCTGCAAAACCACCAGGGCCTTGACGTCCATGGCCAGGGCCGCGCAGGCCATGACAAAAGGCATGGCCGCCTTTTCCGGATCATCCCCGGCGTGGGTGCAGATAAACAGGACTTTTTCTTCTTTTTCCGCCATTGGTGTTTCTCCTTTGTTGATTCGGTTAGCCCATTTCCGCCAGATTGGCTTTGGGAACGGCTATTATGGTTTCGGATTCAGTTTCCTCCTGCAGAGCCCTTTCCTTGACTTTCGTCAGATAAAGGACCAGGGGCCTGTAAAGCTGGTGGGTCCACTTGGCAAAAGGGACTTCAATGACCAGCATAGGGACAGCGATCATCAGGTGAATGACATAGATAAAGTAGGTGGTCAGAGGCATAACCAGCAACTGGGCAAAGTGAATCAAGATGCCGCTGAAAGCGGTCAGCCAAAGCATGATTAAAAAGACCCAGTCCGATGAATGGGAATGCTGGTAAACGGTTTTGCTTTTCCTGATCCTGCCGACCAGGGCGTAAGTGACACCGTAGAGGATGGCAAAGGTGGAATAATAGCCCAGCAACCGGATGGGGTGCCATAAAGGATAGATTTCATCCCGTTGAAACCAACGGATGCCCACCACCACCAGCAGAAAGACGGTGGAGTATCCGGTCATGATCAGTAGATGGACCAGCCACTGGGTCCTTTGCGAGGGGGTCCCGCAAGCGTTAAATCTCTTCTGGGTCGTAAACTGAAGGATGAATTCCTTGGCCTCCCTGGCATAAACTAACAAAGGGATCCCGAATATCCCTTTGGGCCGAGACTCCGGTCCGGCTGCCGGCCCGTCGGCCATAACGGCTTTTGACATCCGGTAAGCATTGCTCAAGAGGAAAAAAGACAGGACGCCCAGCATAATCAGGTCCAGGATCTCAATGGTCGTGTTGGGGGCAAAGACATTTAAGGCCACACGATCGGTCAGCATGGGACCGTGAAAGAAATAAAAGCCCAGGCCCACCAGGGCGGCTACCACCAAAAGCGACAGGACTTCAAATATTTTTGAGGTATAGAAAAGGCGCGAAATGCCGGTCCAGTCATAAGATGCAGTCAGAAATCGGCGGAGCCCCATCATGACTTCCCCCGGATTGGCCTGCCGCGGACAGGTTTTGGAACAGTCGCCGCAGTAATAACAGAGCCAGGGTTCCACGCTCCCGGCCAGTTTGGATTTTAAGCCCAACTGCAAATAGCGGATGACCTTCCTGGGGAAGGGGGTGGATTCCGAAGACAAAGCGCAGACGGCCGTGCAATTGCCGCAATTGAAGCATTCCGTGGCATCGGACAGGCCGAACTTTTTTAATTGGGTCATCAAATCAGGATCAATCCGGTCAGCCATCATCGTTCTCCCTTAGTAACTTAGGAATAAATTTCTACGCAAAATGGATAGAATTTTTTGTATCAGTTTAGCTTTTTCAAAAAACGTCGACAACCTCTCCGTCATTCCGGTGAAAACCGGAATCCGTGCGCCTGGAAGCAGGCGTGATTTGGGAGGTGAAAGTCCTCCTCCGGGAGATGCCCGAGCCCGGTAGCCAAAGGTAACTGCGTCACCGCGAGGTGGGGTGGGGAGCAACCCAAGGCGAACATGCAGTCCGTAGTAATAGTGCGAACACGATTCGGCCGTACGTAGTGACGAGCCTGCGGATTCGAGGCGAAGTCCAGACCAGGAGCGAAAGCTTACCCCAGGTTGGTATAAACCCCGTGAACGACTGCGAGTCCCACGGAAGCGAAATGGTCCTGGAAGCCCATCACGCTGGGCGGGCAGCACAAAAGCGATGACGGGACGCGTCAGGTGTTTGGTGACGGAATGCATTGAAGGTCGCGCCATGTGAACCAGGGAGACCTGCCTGTGTAAAGGTTGGAATCGAGTCTGCTCAACAAGTAGACGGAGAGCCGTACGGGCAGGAGTCAGAGCGTCCATATTAGCAAGGAAGCGGGGTAATGCCCGTGGAGTCAAGGGACGCAGGAAGGTGGATAGGTGAAGGACATAGCGTGCGAAAACAAACCTGCGACAGTGCCCGCAAGGACTAAGCAAGCAGGAGAAATCCGTTCCGGTCAATGGAGCTGGGTACAACGTACGGTATGGACGGATCGTATGCTGGAGGCCCTGGAAAAGGGGGTGAAAGGAGGCGTTTGGTTCAGCCTGAATGACAAGGTACACCGGCCCCAAGTCCTTCTGGAGGCATGGCAACAGGTCAGAGGCAAAGGTCGCGCGGTAGGATCGGACCAACAAAGTCTGGAACAGTTTGAGGAGCAACTGACGAAGAACCTGGCAAAACTTGAAGAGGAACTGCGCACCGGTACATATCGGCCCAGGCCGATACGTCGCACCTACATCGACAAGCCCGGCAGCAAGGACAAGCGGCCGCTGGGAATACCGACGGTGCGGGACAAAGTGGTGCAGACAGCGCTCAAGATGGTCATCGAACCGATCTTCGAGCATGAGTTCATGGACACCAGCTTTGGCTTCCGGCCCGGCATAGGGTGCAAGGATGCCCTTCGAAGCGTCGAGCGATTGCTCAGGGCAGGCAACACGTGGGTAGTGGACGCCGACCTTAAGAGCTACTTTGAAACCATCGGGCATGAACGCCTGATGAAAGAGGTGCAACAGCGCATCGCTGACAGCCGCGTACTGGAATTGATCGAAAGCTTTCTCAAACAGCAGATTTTGCAAGACCTGAAACTGTGGACGCCGGAAACGGGCTCGCCACAAGGGGCGGTGATCAGCCCGCTGCTGTCCAACATTTATCTGCACGAGGTGGACAAGGTCATGAAGACGGAGGGATACGAGATGGTTCGCTATGCGGACGATTTCGTCATCCTGTGCAAGAGCCAGCCAGAAGCTCAAGCGGCATTGACGCGGGTGAACGAACTGGTCCAAGCTCGGGGTCTGACCCTGCACGCGGACAAAACCAGTTTGGTTAACACACAACAAGCCGGCCAGAGCTTCGACTTTCTCGGCTATCACTTTGAGAAGGGCACCCGCTGGCCGCGCAAGAAGAGCATGAAGAAATTCAAAGACACCATTCGCCGTAAGACCAAACGCAGCAATGGCCGCAGTATTGCGGAGATCATCGATGAGGTCAACAAAACGAGCGTAGGATGGTTTGAATACTTCAAGCACAGCCATTGGACGACCTTCAAGCCACTGGACGGCTGGATAAGACGCAGGCTCAGAAGTATCCTGCGGGGCTACAGCAAAGGCAAAGGGATTAGCCGGGGCAAGGACAACATACGATGGCCAAACAAATACTTTCAGGACCTTGGGTATTTTAGCCTTTATAATGCCCATCGCGCCTTGCTTCAGTCCTCATGAGGATAACCACCGACTGGAGAGCCGGATGCGGGAGATCCGCCAGTCCGGTTCGGAGGGAGGGGCGGTGCAAACCAATGCACCGTTCCTACCCCTATAGGTTCTTTTCGTCGCAGCATAACACCTGGATTCCGGTTTTCACCGGAATGACGTGTGCGAAAGTCGGGATTTTCAAACAAAAGTTTCAAGTTTTTCAAAGGGCTAAATTGTTACGAATTTTTTGGTTCCGGCTTGTCCGGGTTAGGGGTTGGTGAGTTCATATTTATAATAGTCGCCATCTTTCGGACCCTCGAGCACCTGGCCGTATTTCTTCAGGGCCATAACAAACCAAAGGACCTCTGAGCTTTTGATTCCAGTGGCCCGGGCGATTTCCGGCACGGTTTTGCCATCACCCTGGAGGTGCTCCTTGATTTTTTTTATGATCGAACTCTGTTCTTTTATCAGGCTCTTGGCCTGCTCTATCCAGACTTGGCGTTCGTCTCTAAGCTTTTTTAAGGCCTCCTGGCCGGTCATCTCTTTCATGGTTTTCCTTCTATTTGGAATTATTCCTCATGACTCGTTTTAATTCCGAAATCCGCATTCCGAAATCCGAACTCTATCCTGCTATGGCTTCCACCATGGCTTCATACTGCTCCAGCTTCCAGCCGTTGATATCGATGGCCTTATCAGGACAGACGGCCACGCAGATACCGCATCCGGTGCAAAGGGCCGGGTTGACCCGGGCCCGCCGGACCTTTTGCCCGTCAACAACCCTGTCCATCATTTGTAAGGCCCCTTCCGTAGGGCAGACGGCGGCGCAAAGGCCATTGCCGGTGCAGCGGCTCAGGTCGACCTGGGCTACATAAGGATCCAACTCTACATACCCCCTGGTCAACAAAGCCGAGGCCTTGACCGAAGCCGCCTGGGCCGCATTGCAGGCCTCACTGATATCCATGGGGGCCTGGCAAGTCCCGGCCAATAAGACACCGGTCTTGGCCACTTCCACCGGACGGAGCTTGGGATGGACTTCCAGCAGAAAGCGATCGGAACCTACCGGCAGTTTCATCATTTCCACCAGTTCCGAGATATCATTCGGCTCCATGCCTACGGACAGGACCACCAGATCCACCTCGGCTTCAATTTCCTCTCCGAAGGTCAGGGTATCTTTTACCGTCACCTTTAAAGGGTGTCCTGAGCCGGCAGCCGCCTCGATCACCGGAGGGGCATCCGGCTCGAAACGCAAAAAGAGTACCTGATTTTTCGAGGCCCGTTCATAGTATTCTTCCTGTCCCCGACCGTAGGTGCGGATATCCCGGTAGTATTCAAAGACCCTTGTTTTCGGGTATTTTTCCCTGATGACGCTGGCGGCCTGGAGGGTGGCGCTGCAGCAGGTTCTGGAACAATATTCGTTCAGGATGCCTTCCGGACCGGGTTCATGAATACCCGGTATCTGCCGGCTGCCTACGCAGTGAATCATAGCCAGCCGTTCGATCCTTTTGCCGTTCAATTCCAGTTGAGACCCTTGAGAGCCGGTTCGGGCCATATGCCGGATAAGCTCCGGCAGGGTGATGACTTCCGGGTGTTCCTGGAAACCATATTCCCCTGGTAAGGGGTCATAGGATTTAAATCCCGTGGCCAGGATGACGGCCCCGGTATGGAGGGTGAATTCTTCGGTTATTTCCGGGATGGGTTGCGGGAAGTATCCGGCAAAGGGGATAAAAGCACCCACGGCGGCATTTTTGTAATCCGGGAAGGCCTGCTTTGTTGGATCCCCATTCAATTCGGGAGGTCTTCTCTGAAAGGTGAGCTTAAAGTTTCCCACATACCCGTCGGCCTTGACGATCTCGGAACAGGAATAAATCGTAATATTTTTTTCAGCCAGGACTTCCCCGACTAATTGGCGAATCAGTTCAGGGGCCGACTCTCCGCTGGGCACCAGTTTGTCCAGGCCGGCCGCCCGGCCACCCAAAAAGGGGGATTTTTCTATCAGGGCCACTTCGACGCCTCGCCGGGAAAGATCGACAGCCGCCCGCAATCCGGCCACCCCGCCTCCGATAACGACCGCATGGTTTTTGGCTTCAACCCGAATCGGGTCCAGGGGTTCCATCTTTTTCGTCTTGGCCACGGCCGCCGCCACCAGCCGGGTGGCTTTGTCGGTGGCCTGCTTTCCATGATGGACCCAACTGACCTGCTCCCGTATATTGGCATGTTCATACAGATAGGGGTTCATAGCGGCCCGTTTGATGGCCCCCCGAAAGGTCGTTTCATGCAGACTGGGGGCGAGGAGGCCACCACGATACGGTTGACCAGACCCTTTTTTATGTCTTCCTGGATCAGTTCCTGGCCGGCATCGGAACACATGAACATGTTGGTCCGGGCCGTTGCCACCCCGGAAAGATGTCCGGCATTTTCCGCCAACTGCCGGACATCCACATGGTCTGAAATATTGCCGCCGCAATGGCAGATATAGACACCGACTTTTTTTTCCATTTCTTCCGGCCTGTTTTCTGTTTCAGTGGCCATATCTTTTTCTCCTGCTACGATTGGTGACACTGTAAAGATTCGTCATTCCTGACTCCGTCCCGTTGGGGACACCGTCCCCGCTTCCAGCCCGTAGGGCTTACAGGCCGGAGGGAAGGGCGGAGGCGGGAATCCAGGCCATGTCTAACTAATTCTATTAACATCAAGCCGCCTCTTTTCTTTTCATGGCCGTTAAATAGTTGGAGGCTTCCATTGCCGCGGCCCCGGCTTCGGCAATGGTATCGACGATATCTTTGGGTCCCAGGGCCACCCCGGCGGCAAAAACCCCTTCCATATTGGTCAAGGCCGGTGCCAAGTGGACTCTGTAGGGTTGGATAAAGGCATCGTCACCCATGGTCACCGGGCAGACTGTTCCGGGGTTCCAATCCGGCACCATCCCCAGGGAAAGGGAAACCAGATCATGTTCCCGATGCATCAGGCCGCCGTCCCCTTCCTGATTTTCATAACTCAAGACCACATTCTGATTTTCACCGGATTTTATTTTGGCTATCTTGGCTTTGACAAACTCGATCCCCATGGCCCGGGCATTTTGAAAGAACTGTTCATAGCCTTTGCCGAAGGCCCGGATATCCATATAGTAAATGGTAATATCGGCCATGGGCAGAGCGCCGGAAAGGAGCATGGCCTGCTTGATGGCGTACATGCAGCAGACCCTGGAACAATAAGGGATCCCCAGACTTTTATCCCGGGAACCGGCGCACTGCACAAAGGCGATGGAGCCCGGCTCCTTGCCGTCGGAGGGACGGATGACCCGCTGGAACGGTCCGTGAGGGGCCAGAAGGCGCTCCATCTGCAAGGAGGTAATGACATTTTCAACCCGACCCTGGCCGTATTCTTCCTTTTGATTCAAAGGGGTCAACTTAAATCCGGTTGCCAGAATCGCCGTCTTGCTTTGGATGACAAAATCCGCGGGCTGCTCCAAATAATCCACGGCCTGGGTCGGACAGATTTTGGCGCATTTGCCGCATAAGGCGCAGTTGGCCACATCCAGCAGAGCAATCTGGGGGACGGCATTGGAAAAGGGGATATAAATGGCTTTGCGGGCACCGAACCCCCCCTGTTCCGCATCGGGCACATAGACCGGACAGCCATATTCGCACTGCCGGCAGCCGATACATTTGGCCGGGTCCACATACCGGGGCTTTTGGGTCACCCTGGCGGAAAGAAGACCGTTTTGACGGTCCAGAGATTTCAGATCACAATAGGTAAAGAGGGTGATATTTTCATGATGGGCGGCGGCGGCCATTTTGGGCGTGGTGATGCAACTGGCACAGTCCAATGTGGGAAATACTTTGGAAAGACGGATCATCTTCCCACCGATAGAGGCGTCCTTTTCCACGATGGCCACCTTGAAACCCTGTTCGGCCAGATCCAGGGCCGCCTGGAGTCCGGCGATACCGCCGCCGATAACCAGGGTATCAAATGTTCTTAATTTTCTATGCTCCATAATTTCCTTAGATTAACATGAAAATAAAGTTCGGAGTTTAGAGTTCGGAGTTCGGAATAAACCATTTTCAGGCTTCGTGGCCTTCCCAGATAACGGCCTCCAGCCTCCTCCCTCAAGCGGCAGCGCTCCTTACGCCCACTGGCTCCAGTCCTTTAACCAGGTTGTTCATTTCGTTCACCTCTTTGAGAAAGGCCCGGTTGCAGACCGTACAGATGGCCGTTAAACGGAGCCGGCGGATATCCAGGTCCTTCTTTTTCATTAAGGCGTAAACCCGGTCGATTCGTTTGGCCAGGGCGTCGTAGGCCCCGGGATAGGGGCATTCATGGCCGCAGGTCATGATGAGAATGCCCCCGATCCCTTTTTGAAAACAATCCAGATAAAAGGTTTCGGGAAAGAGCACCGGAGAAGGCACCCTGAGGATATAGGTGTTGGCCGGGTAAGGGCTGTGGGCCTGTCCGACCGAATTGGCCCCTGGATAAGCGCAATGATCGGTGGCCAAAATGAGGATCTTCCCTTCTGTATCCTTGGGGATCATGGTTCCGTCCTATTTTTTCCTTCTCACAAAAAGCCGGTCATTGCCGTCCGATTCCAAAATGCCTAAATAGTCATGCCCCACTTTACCGGCCCAGGCCGGGATATCCGTGCGGGTTCCCGGGTCGCCGGACAGGACCTCCAGTATCTCCCCTACCTTGACCTTGCCGATCCCCTTTTTGGCTTCCAGAATAGGACCCGGGCAGGCACTGCCCCGGGCATCGACGGTGTTAGCTATCGGCATGGTTGTCAATTCCGATTCGGTCATGATCATCTTCCTCCCTTTGGGTTTTCGGTGTAAGTTTCACAGTTGACTTAGGGTGTAGCATAATTGGTGCCAAGGCGTTTTGGGGGTCTTTCAACAGGCGGATTCCGGGAAAGGGCTTTGCATTCTGGTTATCTTTTTCCTGTAAATCCTGAAGGGGGCTTGCCAGGACCTGTTTAATGTGTTAACTTATTATTTAACAAATGTTTAATTATTTAACAGGAGTAAAGCCCTATGTTGAAACCTGAAATGAACCGCTATTGGAAAACCGTGGTGGACACCATTAAGGAAGGGATCATTATCGTCGACCGGAAGGGGGTTATCGTATCGGTCAATAAGGCCGTGGATAAGCTCCTGGGGTATAAAGAAGGGGAGTTGATCGGAAAACCCTGTTCCGTCCTGGATTGCAATATGTGCCATATCGTCCGGGATCAGGCCGGGCAACACTGGTGCAACCTGTTTAAATCCGGTGAAATCAGGATGAAGCAGTGCACCATGAAGAAAAAAAACAGGCAGTCCTTTCACCTTTTGAAAAACGCTTCCTTACTCCATGACAGTTCGGGCCAGGTCATCGGGGCCGTGGAAACCCTGACCGACATTTCCGAGATCATTGAAAAAGACCACCAGATAGAGGAATTCCGCCGGGAACTCCGGTCCAGGGATGGTTTCCATGGCTCGCTGGGGGTGTCCCCTCCCATGGTTCGGGTGTTTGATCTCCTGGCCAAGGTGGCCCAGTCCGATGCCCCGGTGATTATATTCGGGGAAAGCGGCACCGGAAAGGAGTTGGCGGCCGAAGCCATTCATGAAAGCGGCCCCCGCCAGGGCAAACCTTTTGTCAAGGTCAATTGTGCGGCCCTTTCGGAGTCCTTGCTGGAAAGTGAGCTTTTCGGGCATGTGAAAGGGGCTTTCACCGGCGCCATTCGAGACCGGGAAGGCCGGTTTGAGGCGGCCCATGGCGGCGATATCTTCTTGGATGAAGTGGGGGATCTTCCCCTTTCCACCCAGGTCAAGTTATTAAGGGTCCTGGAAAATAAGATGATTGAACGGGTGGGGGATCACAAACCCAAACCTATTGATGTGCGGATTATTTCAGCAACTCATAAGGATCTGAAAACCCTGGTGGATAAAGGGCTTTTCCGGGAGGATCTTTTCTTCAGGATCAATGTCATCCCGGTCCAGTTGCCGGCCCTGAGAGAAAGGCGGGAGGATATCCCCTTATTGGCCGAGACATTTTTCCGACGGATGAAACTTAAAAGCGGAAAACCGATCCAGGGAATAAACCCGGAAACCATGGAGGTCTTCATGGGCTACGATTGGCCGGGCAACATCCGGGAACTCCGGAGTGTTTTTGAATACGCCTTTGTGACCTGTCCGGAAGGCTTGATCCAACCCCACCATCTGCCTTCCAGTCTTTTCCAGAGGTCCGGAAGGACACCTTCCCCGGAAAGAGTCCCGGTCAATCCCATGGAAAAGAAAAAGCAGGAACTTCTGGAGGCCCTCAAGCAAGCCAAAGGCAATCAATCGGAAGCCGCCCGGATCCTGGGGGTTTCCCGGGTAACCATCTGGAATAGAATGAAGCAGTTCGGTATCCTGGCCAAGGATAATTTTCAATCCTGAGGCCCTGCGAGCAAGTAACATCGGTGTCCAATGGCTTGGTTGGTGCCGTCTGCGGGGGCGCCAATGATCGTAAAGGGTAAAGGGGGACGTTGATTCTGAATTGACTTATTTCGGGTTAGTTTGCCGGGAGGTTCGTTTCGATACTCCGCCCCAAGCCGGGACAATTATTCTTTTCGGCGAGGAGGTGGAACCATGAGAAAAAAGTGAGGGAAAACCAAAATGGGCAGGAAATGGAAAAAGATATACCCGGCAAATCAGAGTTGATCCTCTACCAAACCGAGTATGGAAAAAATTGTTGGGATTTGATGGTCTGCAGGGACTCGGTCCGGTTGTCGCGGATACTGGAATAGAATTCACAATATCGGTCTTGACAAACGTGACTGAAAAATTCAGTCAGGATCATCGTTAAGTATATAAACTGTCCCAAAAGTTATCACCAACGCCCGCTGTTCAAGTCATCAGCATTTGCGGTTAGCCTTCAATTCTTCAAGGCTGATAAATTCGGCTTTTCCGTTTTTAATCTTTCTTTATGTAGAAGCGAATCCCAAAGAGCCTCCCCCATTCCCTGTTTAAGAGAGATCTTCGGCTTTTTCAGCAACGGCTACCCGTTTCCCTCGAAAGGTCTTCAGAACAGGAAGAAATAAAAGCAATAAGGTAATGATCAGGCAAACGGCTGAAATAGGGCGGATAAAAAAGATCCGGAAACTTCCGTGGGACAACATGAGCGATGATTTCAGGTAATACTCCAGCATGGGCCCCAAAACAAAGGCCAGGACCAGGGGAGGGGCCTCATAGCGGAGTTTTTTCATCAAATAGCCGATGACCCCGAAGAAAAGCATGATATAGATATCGGTAGTACTGCCGGCGATGGAATAGGCCCCGATGAGGCAGAAAATAATAATCATGGGCATCATCAAAGGATAGGGGATCTTGAGGAGTTGAACCCAGATCCCGATAAGAGGGAGGTTCAAGACCAGAAGCATCATATTGCCCAGATACATGCTGGCCACCACCCCCCAGAAAACATCGGGGTGTTGACTTAAAAGAAGAGGTCCCGGCGTTACGCCGTGGATGATCAATGCCCCCAAAAGTACGGCCATGACGACATTGGATGGAAGTCCAAGGGTCAAAAGGGGGATAAAGGCCGCCTGGGCCGCTGCATTATTGGCCGATTCGGGAGAGGCCACCCCTTCAATCATACCGGAGCCGAATTTTTCCGGTGTCCTGGAAGCCTTTTTTTCTATGGCATAGGCCACAAAGGAGGCCAGGACCGCTCCGCCGCCGGGCAGGATACCGAGCAGAAACCCGATCACTGTTCCCCGGAGGATGGCCCATTTGGCCTGGAGCCAATCCTGGGCCGTCGGAAGCAGACCTTTGACCCGGGTCATAAAAATATCCCGATTGATCTTCTGTTCGAGATTGAGAAGTATTTCGGAGATACCAAAGAGGCCCATTACCAAAGGGACCAAACCCACACCATCCATCAACTCCATTATCCCGAAGGTAAAACGGGTGGACCCCGATACCGTATCAGTGCCTACTGTCCCGATAATGATCCCCAAACAGGCCATCATTAGAGATTGAATCATGGAAGCGGAGGTCAGGAAGGTGAGGACCACCATGCCCAGGCACATGAGGGAAAAATATTCAGGAGGTCCGAATTTGAGGGCGAAAGAGACCAGGGGAGGAGACAGAAAGGATAATCCAACCAGTCCAATGGTGCCTGCTATAAAGGAACCAAAAGCGGATATTCCCAGGGCCGGGCCGGCTCTCCCCTGGCGGGCCATGGCATAGCCGTCCAGGGAGGTCATGACGGAAGCGGCCTCACCTGGAATATTGACCAGGATGGAGGTAGTGGACCCGCCGTACATGGCCCCGTAATAGATCCCGGCCAACATGATGATGGCCGAAACCGGAGGCACGTGAAAGGTGGTGGGAAGCAACAGGGACATGGCCGCCGTAGGCCCCAGACCGGGCAGCACCCCGACCAGTGTCCCGATCAAGCAGCCCAAAAAACAATAAAACAGGTTGACCGGCTGAAAGGCTACCGAAAAACCCAGAAGGAGTTGGTTAATTACATCCATAAGTTAATAATCATGCATCCTGAGTTGTCTGTCACAGTCCTAAAACCCCTTTGGGCAACTGGGTCCCCAAGAATACGTTAAAAAGGAGATAAACGACACCCAAGGTGATCAGAGTGGCCATCAAAACCGTTCGCCACCTTAAGGGTTCGACTATCCGGAATAACAATAGGAGCAGGAGAAAGGTCCCCAATAAAAAACCCAGTACATTAAGTAAAAAGACGTAAACGATCAAGGCCCCGGTCAGGAAACCTACCTTGATCAAATAATCCCCGAAGGAGAGGAATCCCTTGTCCTGGGAGGCCTTTTCCTTCAGGGTCTGGATAAAAGCGATTACCGCCAGAATTCCCAGGAGCACAGCGGCTATAAAAGGCAAAAAACCCGGCCCGGGGGAATGGAGGTTACCCGGGTCCAAACGCCAGGCTTCCAGGGCAACGGCAGCCGAAAAGGCGATCCAGATGATATTGATGATCGAGGACGATTTTTTCAAGTCGGCTATTTCTTCATATATTTTTTGACATGTTCCCCGGCTTCACCATAAGCCTCGGCCCAATATTTCCCGAAATCCTCCGAATTTTGATACATGACCGGCATCTCGAATTTAGCCATGGTCTCTAAAAACAAGGGATCATCCAGGGCTTTCTTGAAGGCATCATGCAAGACCTTGATGATCTCTTTGGGCATCCCTTTGGGGCCCACAATACCGATGGGAGAGGTATGAACAAATTTATACCCCAGCTCATATACGGTGGGTATGTTGGGATACCGCTTGGTCCTTTTGTCTCCATAGGTGGCCAATAATCGCAGTTTTCCGGCCTCGACCAGGGGGATCCAGCCGGATGTCGTGGAAATGGCATCTACGTGACCGCCCAGAAGGGCTGTGGAGGATTCCTGGTCCCCTTTCGAAGGCAGATGATTGAACTTGAGGCCTCCGGAAAAATAGCCCAGTTCTTCCATGGCGATATGCCCACCGGTTCCGATCCCGGAAGCCATGTAACTGAGCTTTCCAGGATTGGCCTTGGCATAATCCAGCAGGTCTTTCAGAGTCTTATGGGGGGAATTTTGATTGACCAGGATACCATAAAGGTAACCGCCAACCCGCATGACGGGGGTTATATCCTTTACCGTATCAAAAGAGAGCTTATTGATATAGGAAACCCGGTGGAGGCTGGTAACCACTACTGAAAGAAGGTAGCCATCCGGATTTTTCCCGATAATGCTGCCAACGCCTACAGCTCCGCCGCCGCCGCCTTTGTTTTCCACAATCACCGGTTGGCCGAGATATTTTTTGGCCGCTTCCGCCAGAGGCCGGATAACCACGTCGGTTGCCCCTCCGGCCGGGTAAGGGACGATCAGGGTAATAGGTTTGTTCGGAAAATTAGCCGAATGGGCCAGACCGGGGATCATCATCCCCACCAATGCCAAAACTACCCAAAAACACTTGCTTTTTGAGACGAGCATCTATCCCCTCCAATATTGGAAAATATCAACGTCATTTAAGTAGAAAAGAAATCAGGAAAAGTCAAGACAAATTGGCCCCCTATTCCTTAGCCTTTCCAATTGCCGTTGACACCCCCTGTTAAACAATGTTACCTAAACCTCATGCCCAAAACCAACCCGATCGAGATCAATGAGCGATTTCAGCAGGCCCTGGAGCTGATGGAGAATACCGACCGGCATCTTTTTGTCACCGGGAAGGCCGGGACGGGAAAATCGACCTTGCTGGATCATTTTCGAAAAATGACCCGCAAAAAGATCGCCGTCCTGGCCCCTACCGGGGTGGCGGCCCTCAATGTCCGGGGGCAGACCATCCATTCCTTTTGCGGCTTTAAACCGGATATTTCCCTGGATAAGGTCAAAAAAAAGAGCCCAAAGGACAGCAAGCGGCCGACCCTCTATAAACAACTGGAAACCATCGTTATCGACGAAGTCTCCATGGTCCGGGCCGACCTCCTGGACTGTGTGGAGAAATTCCTCCGCCTCAACGGCCGGCAGCCTAAAAAATCATTCGGCGGAATCCAGATGATTTTTATCGGCGACCTTTATCAACTCCCTCCCGTGGTCACCTCGGCTGAAAAGGCCGTTTTCCGCCTTCAATATGAAACCCCTTATTTTTTTTCCTCCCGAATTTTTACGACCCCTCGTTTTGAAATGGAATTCGTGGAGCTGGAAAAGATCTACCGCCAGACTGATGAAGATTTCATCGGTCTTCTCAACGCCATCCGGAACCGTTCCATCACCGATGCCGATATGGTCCGGCTCAATCAAAATTGCGCCCCGGATTTTCTTCCGGAGGCAGATGATTTTTATATTTATCTGACCAGTACCAATGACCAGGCCTTTCAGAGAAATCAGGAAAAACTGGATCGTCTTGCGGGTAAAGCGGTTACCTTTCAAGGCCTTATCGAAGGCGACTTCGAACCCTCGGCCCTGCCCACCGAGACGATTCTGGAAGTGAAAACCGGGGCCCAGGTCATGCTTCTCAATAATGATCCCCTTGGCCGCTGGGTCAACGGCTCGATCGGCAAGATCACCGGGATCATTTCCCGCCGTGGGGAAGAAGATACCATCCAGGTGGAGTTGGAGGACAATACGGTTGCCCGGGTTACGCCCGTTACCTGGGAGATCTTAAAATATACCTACGATGCCAATGCCCGGAAAATATTTTCCCAACCGGTGGGCGCCTTCACCCAATACCCCCTGAAACTGGCCTGGGCCATTACCATTCACAAGAGTCAGGGCAAGACCTTTGAAAAGGTGGTCATCGACATCGGCCGGGGTACCTTCGCCCACGGGCAGGTTTATGTGGCCCTGAGCCGCTGCACCAGCCTTAAAGGCCTGATTCTTTCCAAGCCCATTCAAAAGCATCACATTCTGATGGATTTCAGGGTGGTTAAATTTCTGACCCGGTTTCAATATAAAAAGGCCGAAGAAAGACTTTCTTATGTCGACAAGGTCAGGATCATTAAAGAGGTGATGGAGGAAAAAAAAGACCTGGAGATCATCTATCTCAAACCGGATGACACCAAATCCCGCCGCCGCATCCGCCCCGAGTCTATTGAGATGATGGAATATGGAGGAAAACGATTCGAAGGCCTGCGCGCCTACTGCCATGAAAGGCAGGACCTGCGTCATTTTCGTCTCGACCGGATATTGGAGATAAAAACTGAAACCAAAAATATTTAAACTTGACCCTTTGGCTAAAAAATACTATAACCAGCAACAATCAGTTTATCTTATCTATTTGAAAATAATAATTTTTTTATGCCATTAGGTCTTATCTGCTATAATATCCTAGCTGGAATTCTTTTTTTAGTTGGGTTTCCTTTCCTAATCTTGTATAATCTGTCCCAAGGAAAGTATAGTAACCATCTGGTCGAACGATTAGGTCGTTACCCGCAATCCCTTCGGCCGGAGGCAACCTTGCCCAATGGGAGACCCATCTGGATTCAAGCCGTCTCAGTGGGCGAAGTCAAGGCAGCGGTGGCCCTGACACAGAGGATCAAAGAGCAACTCCCCGATGTTCCTCTCCTTCTTTCTACAACAACCCCGGCAGGAAGGGAAACAGCCGAAAAGCTCTTGGGAAAAGATATACCCCTTATCTATTATCCCCTGGATTTTTGGCTATGTGTCAAAAGGGCCTTAAAATTTTTCCGTCCCAGGGCCTTTATCGCCCTGGAAACGGAACTTTGGCCAAACTTTCTTTTTCAGGCGGGTCGATCGGGTTGTAAACTGATCCTGGTCAATGGCCGGATTTCGCAGCGTTCTTTCAGACGGTATTCCAAAATCCGCTGGTTCATAGGACCCCTGCTCAGGAATTTCAAGGTCTTGATGGTCAGGCATGGGGATGACGCCAAAAATTTGATCGCCCTGGGTGCCAGGGCGGAGCAGGTCCATATCCTGGGGAATATCAAATATGACAGTCTGTTGGATCAGGGCCGGGAAACTGTAAAGACCAAGATCCGGCAAAGGCTTCTTCTTTCCGAGGAAGGGCCTGTCATAGTGGCCGGAAGTACCCGGGGAGGGGAAGAAGCGATTCTCCTTTCCGTGTATAACCGTTTAAGGACCCATTTCCCGGATCTGGCCCTCATCCTGGCCCCTCGCCATATCAATCGATGTGCGGAGATAGAGGACTTATTAAAAAAACAAAGGGTGTCTTACCAGCTTTACAGCCGGATTCTTCAATCCGGGGGGCTCCGGAAAGAAGCGGTCATCCTTGTCGACCGAATCGGAGACCTCTTTGCCCTCTATAGCCTGGCTACCCTGGTTTTTTGCGGGGCCAGTCTGGTCCCCAAGGGAGGACAGAACATTTTGGAGCCGGCGGCCTGGGGAAAGTTGGTTTTCTACGGACCCTATATGGATGATTTTAAGGATGCCCGGGACTTTTTAGAAAAGGCCGGGGCCGGAATCGGTGTGGCCGGCGAGGTTGAATTGACGGAAGGGATGCATTATTTTTTGGAGCATCCGGAGGAGGCTGCCGAAAGAGGGGAAGCCGGCCTCCAGGCCTTGAAATCCAAAAGAGGACTCACCCAAAAAGCGGCAGAGATGATTGCCGAGATTATCAGGAATTGAAATGAAAGCCTTGTTAGCCTTAGAAGATGGCACCGTGTTTCCCGCCAGGTCCTTTACCGGCCCTGGTGAGGCCGGTGGGGAATGCGTTTTCAATACAGCCATGACCGGATATCAGGAGGTGATAACCGACCCTTCTTATAAGGGCCAAATGGTTACCATGACCTATCCTTTGATCGGAAATTATGGGATCAACGACCAGGATGTGGAATCAGACCGGATCCAGGTTGAGGCCTTTCTGGTCAAGGAATATCTGCCTTTCCCAAGCAATTTTCGCTCCCAGGCCCCTTTGGCCGATTATCTTATGAAAAGTGGTGTCCTGGGTCTGGAAGGGATTGACACCCGGGCCTTGACCAGACATCTGAGAAACCATGGGGCCATGAGGGCCTGGGCCTCGACCGATTGCCTGAACCCCGAGGCTCTGATCGAAAAGAGCAAGGCCGTTCCTCCCATGCTCGGGCAGGGATTGGTGGGGCAGGTAACGGCCGCACAGCCTTATTCCTGGACTCAGGGAAAGGTCCAGCCCCTATCTCCCGAACAAATAAAGAATCCCTGGAACGTCTCGGGATCGGGCTTTAAGGTCGTGGTCCTGGACTGCGGCGTGAAATACAACATCCTGCGCTCCCTGGAGCGAAGAGGCTGTCAAGTTCTGGTCGTACCGGCCTTGACCCCGGCCAGGGATATCCTGGCCGTCAAACCCGATGGATTTTTGCTGACCAACGGACCCGGTGATCCGGCCGTCAATCCGGAGATCATCCAAACGGTTCGGAATCTTTTGGATATGCTGCCCATCTTCGGCATCTGCCTGGGCCACCAGATCCTGGGTCTGGCCCTGGGCGGTATAACTTCCAAACTCAAGTTCGGCCACCGCGGGGCCAACCAGCCGGTTAAGTATCTCAGGACTGGCCGGGTGGAGATCACCTCTCAAAACCATGGTTTTTCGGTGGACCTGGATTCGATGAAGGATCCTGATGTGGAATTAACTCATATTAATCTAAATGATCAAACCCTGGAAGGTATGGAGCATAAACGATTGCCTGTTTTTTCAGTACAATATCATCCCGAGGCCTCGCCCGGTCCCCACGATGCCTCTTATCTCTTTGACCATTTCCTTTCCCTGATGGAAAGCAACCGGAAAGGATAACCCATGCCCAGGCGAACCGATCTCAACAAAATCCTGATCATCGGCTCCGGCCCGATCATCATCAGCCAGGCCTGCGAATTCGATTATTCCGGCACCCAGGCCTGCAAGGCCTTGCGGGAAGAAGGCTTTGAAATCGTCCTGGTCAACAGCAACCCGGCCACCATCATGACCGATCCGGAGATGGCCCATCGGACCTATATCGAACCGGTCACCCCGGAGGTCGTGGCCAAGATCATCGAGCGGGAACGCCCCCAGGCCCTGCTCCCGACCCTGGGCGGACAGACCGGTCTCAATACCGCTGTGGCCGTGGCCGAGATGGGGGTCCTCACGGCTTACGGCGTGGAAATGATCGGGGCTTCTTTGCCGGTGATCAAAAAAGCAGAAGACCGGGATGAGTTTCGTCGGGCCATGTGGAAGATCGGACTGAGGGTCCCGGAGAGCGTTATCGCCACTGATCTTTCGCAAGCCAGGGAATTGGTGGAAAAGATCGGTTATCCGGTTATCATCCGTCCGAGTTTCACCCTGGGGGGCACCGGCGGCGGGGTGGCTTATAATCGGGAAGAGTTTGAGATCCTGGTGGCGGCCGGTCTGGAAGCCAGCATGATCCACCAGGTCATGCTGGAAGAATCGGTCCTGGGCTGGAAAGAATATGAACTGGAAGTCATGCGGGATTTCAAGGATAATGTGGTGATCATCTGTTCTATCGAGAACTTCGATCCCATGGGGGTCCACACCGGAGATTCCATAACCGTGGCCCCGGCCCAGACCTTGACCGACAAAGAATATCAGGTCATGCGGGATGCCTCCCTGGCCATTATCCGTGAGATCGGGGTAGAGACCGGCGGATCGAATATCCAGTTTGCCGTCCATCCCGGCAGCGGGGAAATGGTGGTCATTGAAATGAATCCCCGGGTTTCCCGTTCCTCGGCCCTGGCCTCCAAGGCTCCGGGATTCCCGATTGCCAAGATTGCCGCCAAATTGGCCGTGGGTTATACCCTTGATGAAATCCCCAATGATATTACCAAGGAAACCATGGCCTCCTTTGAGCCGACCATCGACTATTGTGTGGTCAAGATTCCCCGCTGGACCTTTGAAAAATTTCCCGGGACGGAAGATTATCTGACCACTTCCATGAAGTCCGTGGGGGAGGCCATGGCCATCGGCCGGACCTTTAAAGAGGCCCTGCAAAAAGGGATCCGTTCTTTGGAGATCGGTCGCTTCGGCTTTGGGGCTGATGGAAAAGATTTGTACAATGTCCCGTTGGATGAAATCCATAAAAAACTCCGTCAGACCAATTCCGAAAGGATTTTTTATCTTAAAGCCGCCCTGGAAGCCGGCCTCAGCATTGAAAAAATTTATGACCTGACCCGGATTGATCCCTGGTTTCTCCACAACCTGGCCCAGATCATGGAAATGGAAAAAACCCTGGCCGGCTGTACCCTGGAAACCCTCTCTCCGGATCTGCTGCAACAAGCCAAAGGATTCGGCTTTTCCGATGTGCAATTGGGTCATCTGCTTAAGGTCCCCCCTTCGGAAATATTCCGGCGCCGACAGGAACTCCATATCCTCCCGGTCTATAAGCTGGTCGATACCTGTGCCGCTGAATTCGAGGCCTTTACGCCCTATTATTATTCAACATATGAGATGGAAGATGAATTCCGTCCTTCCGATAAAGAGCGCATCATGATCTTAGGGGGCGGACCGAATCGTATCGGTCAGGGGATAGAATTCGACTATTGCTGTGTCCACGCCTCGATGACGGCCAAAGAAGAGGGCTATACCAGTATCATGGTCAACAGCAATCCGGAGACGGTCAGTACGGATTATGATATCTCCGATAAACTTTACTTCGAACCCCTGACCCATGAAGATGTCTACCATATTATCGATCGGGAAAAACCTAAAGGCGTCATCGTTCAGTTCGGGGGCCAAACCCCTTTGAATCTGGCCGTAGGTCTTCAGGCAGCCCAGGCCCCGATTATCGGAACTTCTCCGGACAGCATCGACCGGGCCGAAGACCGGGAACGGTTTCAAGAACTTTTAAAAAAATTAGGGCTAATCCAACCGAAAAACGGGACCGCCTTTACGGTGGAAGAGGCCCTCAAGGTGGCCGAATCCATCGGATATCCGGTGGTCGTCCGTCCTTCCTATGTCCTGGGGGGCCGGGCTATGGAGATCGTCTATGAGCCGGCCGCCCTGAAAACTTTCATGGCCAAAGCGGTTCTGGTTTCACCGGGACATCCCATCCTGATTGATAAGTTTCTGGAAGAGGCCATTGAAATCGACGTGGATGCCGTTTCCGACGGAGAGAAGACCTTGATCTGCGGGATCATGGAGCACATTGAAGAGGCCGGAATCCACTCCGGTGACAGCGCTTGTGTTCTGCCTCCTTATACCCTTAAACCGGATCAGATCGAACGGATCAAGGCCAATACTTACGCCCTGGCCGGAGAGTTGGAGGTTCGGGGTCTGATGAATATCCAATATGCCCTCAAAGACAATATCCTCTATGTCCTGGAAGTCAATCCCCGGGCCTCCCGGACCATCCCTTTTGTCAGCAAGGCCACCGGGATTCCCTGGGCCAAAGTGGCCACCCGGGTCATGCTGGGCGTAAGTCTCAAGTCCCAGGGATTGACCCGTGAAATCAATCCCTCCCATATTTCGGTCAAAGAATCGGTTTTCCCTTTCTTGCGTTTTCCCGGAGTCGATACCCTCCTCGGTCCGGAGATGAAGTCCACCGGCGAGGTCATGGGTATCGATCGCAGCTTTGGTCTGGCCTTCGCCAAATCGCAACTGGCGGCCGGCAGCAAACTGCCCCTTTCCGGCACGGTTTTTATCAGTGTCAAGGATCAGGATAAGAAAATGATTTTATCCACGGCCCGAAAATTATATAATCTGGGTTTTAAAATTATGGCCACCTCGGGGACTTCGCGGTTTTTTGATCAGGCCGGGCTTTCCAATCAAATGGTCAACAAAGTTCGGGAAGGCCGGCCCCATGTGGTAGATCTAATAAAAAACGGAGAGATCCAACTGGTCGTCAACACCTCCGTTGGTTCAAAAAGCGTCTCTGAATCCTATTCCATCCGGCAAACCGCTTTGGTGCATAGTATCCCCTATACCACCACGGTAGCCGGGGCCAGGGCCACGGCCGAGGCCATCGAGGCTCTGCAGCAGAAAAAGCTTTCGGTGCGGACTATTCAGGAGTATCATAACGATTTGAAATAGAAGAGGCGGGTTCAAGGATTCCAGGATTCAGCCGCTCGGCCCGCTCGGCTCAGCCGAGCTTCCGAAGAGGCTCCCTTTTGGGAGCCGATTCGTCGAGCTATGAAAAAGGTTCCCCTCCGGGGAACTGCAGGGTTTAAATTCCAAGCCTTTCATCTGAATCCTTGACCCCTTGACCCCTTGAATCCTTTTTAATCAGCAGGTGAAAAAACATGATGTACCCGATTTATGAGGATCAGGAATTAAAAGAAGAGTGTGGCATTTTCGGGATCCATGGGCATCCGGAAGCCGCTAAGCTGACCTATTTTGGCCTCTACGCCCTCCAACACCGTGGGGAAGAGAGCGCCGGGATTGTCATCTCCGATGGCTCCCAGGTCCGGGAACAAAAGGGCATGGGCCTGGTGGCGGATGTTTTTAATGAACAGAGCCTGTCCGCCCTTCATGGAAACCTGGCTATCGGACATGTGCGTTACTCTACGACCGGGTCTTCCATGTTGAAAAATGCCCAGCCCTTCCTGGTCTCTCATGCCGGAATGGCCCTGGCCATTGCCCATAACGGGAATCTGACCAACGCCCATGAGTTGCGGCAGAGTCTGGAAAAGAAAGGCTCCATCTTCCAGTCCACCATGGACAGCGAGATCTTTATCCATCTTATCGCCCATAGTATGGAACAAGGTTTTGAGTCGGCCCTGATCCATGCCTTATCGCAAGTCCAGGGGGCCTATTCCATGCTCCTTTTAACCCAGGACCAATTGATTGGGGCCCGTGATCCCCATGGGTTCCGGCCTCTGTGCTTAGGGAAGTTAAATGGGGCTTATGTGCTGGCTTCCGAAACCTGCGCCCTGGATTTGATCGAGGCCCAATATGTCAGGGATATTGAGCCCGGAGAAATTATTTTTATAAACCAGAACGGCCTGCGGTCGGTTAAGCCTGCTGCCAAGACCCAAAGTGCCTTTTGCATCTTTGAGTTTATTTATTTCGCCCGGCCGGATAGTTATATCTTCGGACAAAATGTCTATCAGGTGCGTAAACGATTAGGGCAGATGCTGGCCAAGGAATTTCAACCCCAGGGGGACCTGGCCATGCCCTTTCCGGACTCCGGAAATTACGCCGCCCTCGGATTTGCCGAGGCCTCCAAAATCCCTTTTGAAATGGGGGTCATCCGCAATCATTATGTCGGGCGGACCTTTATTCAGCCTTCCCAGAGTATGCGGGATTTTGGCGTTCGGGTAAAGCTGAATCCGGTCCGTTCGGTCCTTAAAGGGAAACGGGTGGTCATCATCGAAGATTCCATTATTCGAGGGACCACCAGTCGTACCCGGGTCCAGGCCGTCCGATCGGCCGGGGCCAGTGAAGTCCACATGCTGGTCAGTTGTCCTCCCCACCAGTTTCCCTGTTATTACGGGATTGATTTTTCCACCAAAGGGGAGTTGATCGCCTGTCACCATTCGGTCGAGGATATCAGGAAGTTTTTAGAGCTGGACAGTCTGGGATATTTGAGCATGGGAGGCATGGTGGAGGCTACCGGTTTGCCGGAGTCCAGTTTTTGCCTGGCTTGTTTTAATGGCCGCTACTCGGTAGAGCCCGATACCGCCTTTACCAAGCTTTGTCTGGAAAGATAGTCGGCGGATCATGCTTCTGGATGAAGCCAGGGAAGTCTTGGAGATTGAAGCCCAGGGGATCTTGGATCTGATCCCCAAACTGGGACCGGCCTTTGAAAAGGCGGTTGAAGCCATCTATCAGCTCAAAGGCCGGGTCATCCTGACCGGTATCGGCAAGTCCGGGATCGTGGCCCGGAAGATCGTGGCCACTTTAAACAGTACCGGTACCCCCGCTTTGTTTTTGCATCCGGTAGAGGCCATGCATGGGGATCTGGGTATGGTCACTGCTAAAGATATCGTTCTGGCTATTTCCAACAGCGGCGAGACCGGGGAGCTGACTATTATTCTACCCAGTCTGACGCGCATCGGGGCCAGGCTGATTACCTTTACCGGAAATTGTGCATCGACCCTGGCCAAACAAAGTGACCTGGTGATCGATGTCGGAGTGGAGAAAGAGGCCTGTCCCTTGGGATTAGCGCCGACCACCAGTACCACTGCGGCCCTGGCTATGGGGGATGCTCTGGCCGTAGCCCTGATAAAACGGCGCCAGTTCAACCATCAGGATTTTAAACGCTTCCATCCCGGAGGGACGTTAGGCGAAAGGTTGTCCGTCAAGGTCTCCGAGGTCATGCTGACCGGCGATCAGATACCCATGGTTTCTCCGGCGCAGACCTTGATCGAAGCCATCCAGGAGATGGACGACAAGGACCTGGGTGCCACTCTGGTTGTGGAAGGCGGAGAACATTTTTTGTCGGGGATCATAACTGACGGGGACTTGAGACGGATTATCAAACGAAAGGCCCCCCTGGAAGAGACCCTGGCCGGCGAGGTCATGACCCTCAACCCCAAATCCATATCCCCCGAGATCCAGGCTTCGGAGGCCTTGGAGATGATGGAACAGTACCTGATTACTATTCTGCCGATCGTCGATCCGGATCGGCGGGTAGTCGGTATTCTGCACCTTCACGATTTATTGGGCAAGGGGGATTTTAAATTCAGATAACACAAGGAGGGAAAGACCTTTGAGTTATTTAAACCAATTGACCAAGGAAAACACCGTCATTGAGCAAATAGGGATTCCCAAGATCGATTCCCCTGTCCACTGTCTCCCTTTTGAAGATCCCCTGACTTGCCTTCGCCCTTCCGAGAATTTTGTCGATGACCAGGAAAGGATCCTTATCGACATTTCTGAACAACATTTTCTCGAATGCCTCCGGAAGGGGGAGCCCCCTTTGACTTTTGAGAAGGCCGGGCCCCGGCAGAAAATTTTTTTTTCACCCAAGAAGACCAAATGTGCAATCGTTACCGCCGGCGGGTTATGCCCGGGGGAAAATGATGTTATCCGGGCCATTGTTTTAGAGCTTTATTTTATTTACGGGGTCCGGAATATTATTGGCATTCCTTACGGATATCAAGGTTTTATCCCAGAATACGGCCACCCGGTCATTGATTTGACTCCCGAACGGGTCTCTTATATCCATGAATTGGGGGGAACGATCCTCTCCTCGTCGAGGGGTCAATATAAGGTCGAAGAAATCGTGGATACCCTCCAACAACTCAATATCAATATCCTCTTTACCATCGGAGGAGACGGCACATTAAGAGGGGCGGATCTCATCGTCGAAGAAATAAAAAAACGGGGGCTGATTACTTCGGTTATCGGTATCCCCAAGACCATTGACAATGACATCTCGTTAGTGGAAAAATCTTTCGGCTTTGAAACAGCCGTAGAGGATGCCGCCAAGGTAATTCGAAGCGCCCATGTCGAATCCGTAGGGGCCCCCAATGGTATCGGCATGGTCAAGCTCATGGGGCGCTATTCCGGATTTATTGCCGCCCATGCCGCGCTGGCTTCCCGGGAGGTCAATTTTGTGTTGATCCCGGAATACGACTTTGATCTGGAAGGCCCTCAGGGGTTATTAGCCGCCGTGCAGAAAAGGCTGAAGGAGAGAGGGCACGGGGTTATCGTGGTGGCCGAAGGGGCCGGACAAAAATATCTGGACGGTCTCCCTGAAGAAAGAGATCCTTCCGGCAATATCAAATTAAAAGACATCGGGATTTTTTTGGCCGAACGCATCCGGCGGCATTTCAGCCACCTTAACATGGAGATCAATCTCAAATATATCGATCCCAGTTATATCATTCGCAGCCAGCCGGCCAATTCCAGCGATCGTATCTTTTGCGGATTTTTGGGTCAGCATGCCGTCCATGCCGGTATGGCCGGAAAAACCAATATGCTGGTCAGCCTCTGGAACAATGAGTATGTTCATATCCCCATCCGGGCCGCAGGAGCCCGGAGAAAGCAAGTGGATGTGGGAGGCAATATGTGGATGAGTGTCCTGGAGTCAACCGGTCAACCGCCGCTGAAGAATGATCAATAAAGGTTTACGGTTCAAGGTCCAAGGTTCAAGGTAAAATTCTAAGCCCTACACCTTATACCTTGCACCTTGCTCTTTTGGGGGGGTTTTCATGTCCGACCGCGATGAAGAAGACCGGGAACGGGAACGTCCGTCCTGGCGGGAAATCGATCAACGCAAGGATCGAAGCAGCCATGTGTCCAAAGGACCTCGGCCGACCCGGGGGAAAAAAGGCAAGGATGAATGGCTTCGAAAAATGGCCTTAAAAGAGGCCAATAAACATTTCCGGGGCAAGCAGGGGACCGCGGCCCATGAAAAGGCTGCCGGTACCTTGCTTGAGAATTTCGGATCCCGTAAATTTCATGCTCTGGCCAAACAATATCTCGAGGAATACGGCCTTCCCACCCATTGGGGGACCCAGTTCCTGTTTCTGGATTATGAAGATCCCGAGATCGTTGTCGAATTGCTGAAAAAGATGGCGACGGTTTATCCCGGGCGCTCTCTGAGAGACCAGCAGGCCTTTTTAAGCAAACTCCGCACTCTGAAGGCCATCGCCGAAGATGGCGAAGTGCAGGACGAAGCGGCCGAGGTTTTATCTTCCCTGTCCTGAGATTCAAGAAGAAAGAAATTTTCCGCATTTTCTGCTTCTTTCCTTTTAGTGACTTAAGAATAAAAATCTACGCAACTTGGAAAGAATTTATAAAAAACAGGCCCTCTACCCGGACCAAATGAAAATCTTCCCGATGTTTGAGATAACCAATTTTGGTTCCGGCTGGTCCGGGTTGGGATACCTGAATACCAAACTATTTAAAAGAACAAGGTGATCAAATGATTAAATCTGTTTTTCCTTTATTGACTTTGAAAGGACGAAAATTGTTGCCCATTATCCAGGGCGGGATGGGCATAGGGATTTCGGCCCATCGGCTGGCCGGAACCGTAGCCAAAGAAGGTGCCATAGGGACCATTGCCAGCGTGGAGTTGCGCCGTTTGCATCCGGACATCATGGAGCGTACGCGCAATTGCCGGGACCATGCCACTTTGGCCGAAAGCAATCTGGAGGCTTTGGACCGGGAAATTACAAGCGCCCGGGACATCTGCAAGGCTGCCGGATTTTTGGCCGTCAATGTTATGAAGGCCTTGCCGCATTACGCGGATCTGGTGCGTCAGGCCTGTATCAGTGGGGCTAATGCCATCATTATGGGAGCGGGGTTGCCTATGGATCTGCCTGATCTGGTACGCGGTTTTGATGAAGTAGCCTTGATTCCCATATTATCCGAAGAGCGTGGCGTCCGGGCGGTTTTGAAAAAATGGATGCGAAAAGACCGTCTGCCGGATGCCATTGTGATCGAGCACCCCCGATATGCCGGAGGACATCTGGGATCACCACGGATAGAAGAAGTCATGGATCCCAAATTTGACTTTACCCATGTGTTGGAAGCGGTTCGGGGCGTCTTTAAGGAATTAGGGATTAAGGTAAACAGCATCCCTTTGATTCCTGCCGGCGGGATCAATTCTTTATTAACTTTGAAGAACCTTTTTAACCTGGGCGCCAGTGGCGCACAAATCGGAACCCCTTTTGCCGTAACCGAAGAAGGTGATGCCCATCTCAACTTCAAACGGGTACTGGCTGAAGCCACTTCTAAGGATATCGTCACCTTTATGAGCGCGGCCGGTCTTCCGGCGCGGGCGGTGAGAACACCCTGGCTGAAGCGTTATCTGGCTCAGGAAGTTGAGATGAGGGCCAACGCTGATCCGGAGCAGGCAAAATGTATCCGCAATTTAAATTGCCTCATCCATTGCGGCTTCAAATCCGGCAATCCGGCTGCCGGACAATTTTGTATTGAGACCCGTCTGGCAGCCGCTCAGCGGGGAGATATTGAAAAGGGATTGTTTTTCAGAGGGTCGGAACCTTTGCCTTTCGGCAACCAGATTCGGGCGGTCAGAGAAGTGTTGGAGTTTTTTTTAGTGGAAAAATTTGAGATGGCGGTTTCAGAAGCCTGAAAATTATCTTCCTGCTTCCAGCTTCCCCCTTCGGCTTAGGCCCTCTTCCATTTGATCTGGAATTCCACCTCTTCCCAATTGCCTTCCCGCTCATGCTCGATATTGACCACGGCCGACGACGGGACGTAAAGACGTTCGCCGGAAATCTGGATGGAAAAATTCTTTCCGGCTTCCAGGGTATCGGCCAGACGTCGTAATTTGGCAGGGTACTTCCAATCCTTATTTTATATAATTCAATGAGTTGGCTTGAATTTTCGCTTCGGATTTAAGTTTTCTCCCGGCCAATCCGATAAAACCTTTATGGGAAGTTTTTGAAACTTTTCTTCAGGAATTTTATTGGCAAGGAGGATACAGTGAATTGTTGGGAATTCAAAAATTGTGGCCGTCAATTAGGAGGAATCAAGGCCCAGGAATTGGGGGTTTGTCCTGCCTTCCCGAATCACGGCAAGCATTGTGCCTGGATAGCCGGCACCCTCTGCGGGGGGAAGGTGCAAGGGAAATTTGCCATGAAAGTGGCCAGTTGTATGCAGTGCGATTTCTATAAAAGTCCATACTATGACAAAGGCTATAAAGGCTATAAAGGATAGCTATACTGCCCTTTGTTTTATGGTCTGAAGACCTCAAATTTTTCATTATGTTCCAAAGTTCCAGTCAGGATTCAGCAAAGGCCGACCGTTTTTCCTTTTTTGATCCATCGGGACAGCCCAATCCCCATCCGCCGTTGGCGGAGCAATCGATAAGCTTCGCTACCCTCCCGGTGTAGGCCCCTCCCTCCAATTTATAATTTAATGATTTGACTTGACTTTCCGACCTGACGCTATATAAAAGAAGTAATATTCCAATCTCCCCTTTCTCCAAAACCTTTTTCGGAGCTTGATAGATGAAACAGGTGGTCATCGAAAATCCTGTTATTGAAAGTTGGAAAATTTTGGAGGTCGACTGATGCTCATCTCACGGATCATTTTAAAAAATTGGCGAAATTTCAAGATATTGGACGTTCGCTTGGGGAGTCGTGTCTTATAACGGAGAATTAATTGAATTTGTTGAAAGAGTGGCAGGTTTTCGAAGCGGCAAAGTATTCTCCCAGTTTGGACAGGGCCTTTGTACAAGATATCCTCTTCTCAACCGATTTTTAAATGAATTTAAAAATGAAAAAACCCGATTTATCAGATATCCCAATGGAAAGGTTCCTGTGGGTCAAATTGAGGTTCGTGAGGCACAAGCGGAATATCCAAAAGAGAAAAAATCAGAAAAGCCAGATTAATGAGAGTTAATGGGTATAGGGATGCTCGCCTATTAGAAAGGCTGGCAGAGAAAGCGACGATTCCTTCGAATTTTTAAGCAAGAAAAGATCAAAAAATGAAACAAATATTTTTACTTGGGGCAGGATTAACAGGGCCGTTATGGGCGAAAAGGCGTTGCTGACTGATGAAATCATGCCCAAGCTTGATATTTCAGCCTTCCCGGAGATAATCAATGACTATATTGAAGCATTCCCGGACATTGAGCAATTCATTACCCGAATAGATTTAAAATATTTCCAATTTAAAAAAACCAATAACTCTTTGGCCAATAAATTTAAAGCATTTTCAGGAGTGCGGACCAGGGGGATGCAAATTCGAAGAGTTATCCCAAGTCCTACCCTCTCTTTCCAGGTACCAGATCCATGGTTTGTTAAAGGAGTTAAAGGGAGAAAAAAAGATAAAAGTGGAAGGTCGAACTAAAGCCGGTAAATGGTTTGCGATTTAGTATGGATGGTTTGAATTAATTGTGTTTTTAGGGGAATTCAACACAATCAAAACACAATCAAAACACAATTTATGATGGTATGTAGTTGAAAATTAAATAAAAATATTGTGCCCTCCTAGGGCTAACCATAATTTAAATCTAATAAATTGGTGGACGATCCGCCGAGTAGATGCAAGGTTGGAAAGCTAAAAAAGATATTTTCGTAAACCAGATAATCAATAGATAGAATACGTCCCCCATGGAGGTCTTATGAAAGACATTGGGAGTGAATTTCTGGACGCCTACTCGTGGATAAGATTAAACGACCTTCCAAATTGGCTCACGATCGTTTTTACTGGCATTTTTTGGCCTTTGGTTTTGTTTATTTGGACACGACGAAAAGTAAGGAATGTTCCAAATCTTGCAGTTTCACTCAGCCAATGTAAACTGACCATGGATAACAAAGATTACGATGGAGTGAATTTGAAATTTCTGAACAATACGGGTTCTATAGTATACATAACAAACGTGAGACCCCTCAGGTGCTCATCCCTTTTTCCTGTTCACCCTGATGCATCCCGAGATATCGCTGATCGGTCACATGAACTGAAATTTTTTGATGACCTCTGTCAAAAATATTGTAGGAGACAAATTACCTTACAAACCAACGAGGAGGCGGTGACCTGCATAGCAATAAGCAATTTAGACAAAGGGCTATTGCTGTTCAAGTCCTCATGGTTTCGAATATTATTACGTATGAGGAAATATTTTCATCTCCAATATGTAGCACTGGTTGGAAACCAGAAGTATAGAGTCTCCACAGCATATTAGCATTTCTTTTAGGTGTAAGTCGAGGTTTGGTTCCAATGCCGTTAACTTAAAGAGGTTTCGTTTCCCATGCCGTCGGAATTACGGACAAAATTGTGGTATTTATTGACCAGGTATGGTAATCGAGGTTTTGGAGGTGGTTTTCAATGCCGGAAATAAGTAGATTTTTTGGAATTGTAATCGCCATGTATTATAAGGAACATGCCCCCCCTCATTTCCACGCAAAATATGCAGGGCAAAGAGCCGCCTTTGCGATTTCAGACCTCGGGATTATTGAGGGGTCTCTCCCCCGCAGGGCCATCTCCCTGGTTTTGGAATGGGCGTTTGAGCACCGGCAAGAACTGATGGAGAACTGGCAAAGAGCAGAACGTCGGGAAAATTTATTGACAATACCACCGTTAGATTGAGAGGCGTCCAATGCATTACGTTACTGAAGCCACCTATCTGTCCGATTATAAGCTTATGGTTCGATTTGAAAATGGTCAGGAAAAAATGGTTGACTTGGCCTTGCACCTTGACGGCCCTGTCTTCGAACCTCTTAAAGATCCCCAGTACTTCCGCCGTTTTACTGTCAATCCGGATATCAATACCGTTACTTGGCCAAATGATGCAGATTTTTCCCCCGATTTTCTTTACGAGATTGGAATCAATCTCAGCGAACAATCGGTTGTACGGGATGGGTAGTAACCGCCTTGCATGCAGACGCCGGTCTGATAAGTTTGCATAGTGGAACTCGGCGGGACACCAGTTATGGTCCTTTCTGGGCTAAAGATTATGTCATTTAAGGGCAAAACCGAGCTTGCCGGGCATCCTAACGTAATGTTCAGTATTGGATCAATTCATCAAACCAGGATTACCCGGTGATGGAAAGTCTGTTCAGCAACAGTCATTATGGGTGGTCCTTGTTTGTCGGGCATCTGGTATTGGAAAAATTATTGAAAGCCTGTTACGTCAGGAATGTTGATATTGCCTCGCCTCGAATTCATAATCTTTTGAAAATCGCTAAAGACGCCGGGCTTGAACTAACGAAGGAACAGATGCTTTTTCTTGATGAGGTAACGACGTATAATCTTCGTACCCGATATCCTGATTTTAAAGACAGGTTTTTTCAAATGGCCACCAAAGAATATACAGAGGATTCCATCAAAAAGATCAAGGAGTTTAGGCAATGGCTCTTGCAACAGATAAGCAGGTAATATACCAAAAAATCAATCAGTATATTGATCGTCTTAAGGACAATCGGGTCGGTATATGGCGGCTCTATTTATATGGATCTTACGCTAAAGGCACTCAACACCCCGAAAGCGATATCGACTTGGCGGTTTTTCTGGATAAGGAAGATATCGATGGAATTAAGGATGATCTCGAACTCATGCAGCTTAGATGGGACATTGACCTTAGTATTGAACCCCACGCCTTTGCCAGATCGGACTTTGATGAAACAAACCCGTATATAAAAGAGATTATTACCACCGGGGAAAGAATTATTTAAATTTTAAAGTGAGTTGACACCGCACTGATTTTACAAGAAGGTTGATAAAACCGGAAAGGATATGAAAAAGTTATGACGGAACATGCTTGGGTCAAGGAATTTCCGGGGGCGATTGTGGTTTGCGATCCGGAGGGGATTATCCTGTATATGAATGATAGGGCTATTAAAAGCTTCGAGAAACAGGGGGGGAAGGACCTGATCGGCACCAATGTCCTGGACTGCCATCCCGAGGCGGCCCGGGAAAAATTGAAGGGGCTGATGGACCGGCAGGAGGACAATGTGTATTCCATTGAAAAAGAAGGGCAGCATCGCCTCATTTATCAAACCCCCTGGTATCAGGAAGGGCGCTATGCCGGCTTTGTTGAAATCGTTTTCCCCGTTCCGGCGGAGATACCGCATTTTATTCGGAAGAGTTGAGAAAATAGCTGAAAGCTCAAAGCTCAAAGTTCAAGAGAAGCGCCCATTATCGTCATTCCCGTGAAAACGGGTCCCGCTTTTGGCGGGATTAATTAGTTACATAGGGCCTGGATTCCCGCCTGCGCCCTCCGGGACGTAGTCCCCAACGGGACGGAGTCGGAATGACGGGTTTTTTCGTGAGCATCATTATTGGCCGGACTCAAAATGTCTATATTGGCCCGTGTAGTTCGGTGGCCCAAAAGAATCAAGTTTAAACGAAAGGAAATGCCATGAAACACTGGGAACATCGTCCGGAGGAGGCCTGGAAGGATTTCAGGTTCAACCAACCCTATGCTAACGGCCTGAAGAGGTTGAACGAAGAGGTCCTGGGAAAGACCGATTTCGACCCGGCCACCCTCTGGCAGTGGGGGACCATGCAGGCCATGGCGGTTATCGAGATCCTCAAAGATTGTGAAAAACAGTTCGGAGTCGAAGGTCAGAAGGTGGTCTGTCAGGCCTTGCAAAAGGTGGGTTTGGATGTGGGACGGCAAATTCTCAAGGGCATTCAAAAACCGGATTCGATGACCGAAGAAACGTTTTTGAGTTATGTCGTCACGGTGATCAACCGGATCGCCTATGCCTCGCTGGAAGATCCCAAAATCGACGGACCGGATCAGGTCAGCTTTGATATCCTCTGGTGCCCCCACCAGGATCATTATCAGGCCTTCGATTGCCGGGTTCAACGCTACCTGGTCCAGGGGATGCTGGATGCCTTTGAGGAGGCCGGCCTGGCACCAGGCTTTCAGGTGCGCGTTGACACCACGATTCCGACCGGGGCTCCTACCTGTCATTTCACCCTTTGGAAGGCAACTGATGAACAGGGGCAGGCCTGGAAAAAGTACACTGAACAATTGGAAGCAAAAGCCTTGCGGATCGCCGCTGAAAAAAAGGCGGAAGCATAAAAGGGGCTTTTTGGCGGACAAACCCGACATTCCCGTCACTCCGGCTGTCCGTTTTCTGCGGGAGCGAAAAATAGATTTCAAGCCCCGTTTCTATACCTATGAAGAACATGGAGGCACGCATCTGGCGGCCGAGATGCTTAAGATTCCGGAGCATAGTATTATCAAGACATTGGTCTTGAAAGCGGACTCCGGCCAACCCTTTATCGTTCTGCAGCACGGCGATTGTCAGGTTTCCACCAAAGAATTAGCCCGTCAGATAGGTGTAAAACGGATTAATCCCTGTGGGGAAGGGGAAGCCCAAAAACACACCGGCTATCAAGTAGGGGGCATCAGTCCCTTCGGGACCAGAAAAACCTTGCCGGTTTATGCTGAAAAAAGTATCTTCTCCCTTGACCGATTGGTTATTAACGGAGGCAAGCGGGGCTTTCTGATCGAAATTTCCCCCGGGGATCTGTCGAGAACCCTGCCGCTAAAAAAAGTTGAGGCTGCTTTGAAAAAATAGGTGAGCCGATTATCCGAAATCCCATCAAGGAGGGTATATGGAGAAACCCAGGTTGCATTACGGCTGGATTGTGATCTTTGTGGGTTTGTTGGTAACTATCGGGGCCCATGGGTTCGGGCGCATGTCTTATACCCTGATTCTCCCGGCCATGAAGGACGGGCTCCATTTCAGTTATACCCAGTTGGGTCTGATCGGTACCGGGAATTTTGTCGGTTATCTCCTTATGGCCTTGATCGGCGGGGCCTTGGCAGCCCATTTCGGGTGTCGCTGGATGATCACCCTGGCCCTGGCCTTTATGGGGGTGACCATGCTTCTGACCGGCCTGGCCCAAAGCTTTGAAATGGCCTTCAGCCTGCGCCTGCTCACCGGCCTGGGCCACGGGGCGGCCTACGTTCCGGCTATGGCCCTGGGCTCGGCCTGGTTCGCCAGCCATCGGCGGGGGTTTGCTACCGGGATCGTTTCGGCCGGGATCGGTTTGGGGACCATGATCGCCAGCCTGGTCATCCCGCCTATTCTCAAGGCCCATGGGCTGGAGGGTTGGCGCTTCGCCTGGTATTATCTGGGGGCGGCTGTGCTACTGATTGCCGTTTTAGCGGCCCTGTTTATTCGCAGCCGGCCTGAAGAGCTGGGCCTTTGCCAGGTGGGGGAGGAAGTTCCACAGTCTTTACCCAAAGGACCGGCCCCTGCTTCCGGCGCCCTCAGATGGAAAGAAGTTTATAAAGTCAAGGCCGTCTGGTATCTGGGGATGGTCTATTTTATGTACGGCTTTTCCTATATCATCTATATGACCTTTTTTGCCGCCTATCTGATAAAGGAATTGGGAATGACCCCGGCCAAAGCCGGAGGTCTGTGGGCTTTGGTCGGAGGCTTAAGCATTTTTTGCGGGATTATCTGGGGCGGTATCTCCGATTATCTGGGACGGGCCCGGGGAGCGGCCCTGGCTTATTTAACCCTGGCGGCCGCCTACCTGATTTTTGCCCTGATCAAGGGGCCAACAGGCTATTATTTATCGGTCTTTTTTTTCGGTCTGAGTGCCTGGAGCATCCCGACCATCATGGCCGCCACTGCCGGCGATATCGTCGGTCCCCGGCTGGCCCCGGCCGGTCTTGGTTTAGTCACCCTATTTTTTGGGATCGGTCAGGCCCTGGGGCCGGGGATCGGAGGCTATCTTTCCGATGCCACCCAGACTTTTTCAATCCCATTTTTTCTGGCCGGGGGTGTTTCCATCCTCGGGGGCCTGATGGCCCTGGGAATAAAAACAAAAAATTGAAGCCGATCAAAAATTTTCTATTTTTTATTGCTGTTTTTTTGTCTTTTTGCCTCTGGACCTTGTCTGCCAGACCCCTTTCGGCCCAGGAATCAGGGGCAAGCCCCTCCGCCCGGTCTGATAAGGAATCTCGTCTTAATCGCCCATCAATCTTGATCGGATACGGCCTGGTGAATAATTGGTCTCGAATTGATCCGAATGCATTGGGAGAACTGCTTTCCCGGAATGGACTAACGCTGACCGGGATCGAATATGTCCCCTGGTTTGATGAAGAAGGACGAAAAGGATTATCTCGCCGGACGGATCTGGAAGCAGCCAAACGGTTCGTAAAGGCCATGCGGACCTATCATATCACCACCTTGATCAGTGTGGTGAATTGGAACAGCGAGGGGTCAAGCAAAGCCTCGACCGAATGGTTTCTGGACCGGATTCGGGAGATCAGGGACCAAATCGGGATAAACCAGGTACTCCTTTTGCCTGTTTCAGAACCTGATGGCTCCAGTAAATCCCGAGAATGGCAGGAATTAGCCCTGAAGGAATGGCCTGGGAAAAAGGTCCTTAATGGCCCCGGAGGGCGGGGCCGGCCGATGATTTCCGGGAAGGTGGATTATCTGGACTGGCATTGGTGTACTGATTTTGATCCGTCAACCGTAAAGACCACAGAGGCCGGTTTGGAAGTCATTAACAACACCGATTGCACCCCGGTGATTAATCCGGGACCTGTCCGGGCCGGCCAAATGACCAGGGCGGCCTTGGATAAAAAGGCCCATTTCCTGGTCTATGATTTTGATGGAATGAAAATCGATGAACAGGTTATTGAGGCCATGGGGGCAGCCATAAAGCAGACCTTCCCTTAACGGGATGCGAAAAAACTTTTTTTAACAGGTTGCTCAAAAAGGTCCATCTACCGTGTTGCCCTCATCCTTCGTCATTGCGACGTACTTTTATGTACGCCTCATTCCTCTGGATTTCGGGCGCCTTGTATCTGGACCTTTTTCAGCAACCTGTTAAGGCCCAAAGATCAATTTGATGAGGTCCAAAAGCAGACGGTCCCTGGTTCTGATGGTTTCAGCGGTCTTTTCCGGGGGCCAGGGATAGTAGCCCTGGCCGCTCTTGGCCCCCAGATGACCTTCGGCTACTTTTTCAGCTAAGAGCGCAGAAGGTTCGATTTCGTTGCACAGATGGGGGAGTAAATATTTCTGAACCTTATAAGTGATATCCAGACCCCCCAGATCGGCTCGTTCCAAAGGCCCCATAAGGGCCAGACGCAGGCCGAAACCGAATTTAACGACCCGGTCCACCTCCTCCGGGGAGGCAATGCCCTGCTCCACGATGCTCATGGCCTCCCGCTGCAAGGCGTGCTGCATCCGGTTACCCAAAAATCCCGGAACATCTTTATGGACCCGCACCGGCTCTTTGCCGATAGCCGCTATGATAGAGACCACCTTTTCGAAGACGTCCTCGGAGGTATATTGGCTTTTTATAATTTCGACACAGGGCAGGACGTGGGGAGGGTTCCAGAAATGGGTCCCCAGTGCCCGCTCCCGATGTTTGAGATAGCGGCAGATGGAAGTGATGCTGATGGCCGAGGTGTTGGTGCAGAAGATGGTTTCCGGGGGGACCAGTCCTTCCAGTTCAGTAAATAACTTTCGCTTAAGATCCAGTTCTTCGCTGATCGTCTCTATGATGAGTTCCGGGCCTTGGGCTGCCAAGGCTAATGTATCACAAAGGATCACCTGCTCCGCTGCGGCCCGGGCCGTGTCCGGATCTATGACCCCGGCTTCTACAAAAACATTCAGATTAGCCCGGATGCGGTCTGGCGCTGTTTTCAATGTTTCCGGTCTGGCATCATAAAGCCGGACCTGCCAGCCTTTGACGGTAAAACATTGGGCAATGCCGTGACCCATGGTCCCGGCACCGATGATACCCACTTCCTTCATGGTTATAGCTCCTTTTAATTAGTGGTAAAAATGTTCAACAGAGAATTTATTCTAACGTAAACACTGTTATCTGCGGCTCGTTACTGGTTACTGGTTACTGGTTGCTGGTTAAACTCTCATGCTCCGCCGGAACACCTCGAATCATGAAAATGGTTTGCTCCGAACTCTAAACCCCGAACTTATTTTTGTATTAAAACGAGTAACGAGAAACCAGTAACAAAAAGATGCACTTTTGCTTTCAGCGTCCCCTTTTAATCCGGTCCCACAGACCCCGGGGGACCCATAACCCTTCATAGGGACAATGCTCCAGGCAACAGTAACATTCGATACACAGTTGTTGATTTATGGTCAGCCCCGGATCGGTCAAATTCAAGGCCTGGGCCGGACAGGCCTGGACGCATAAGCCGCATTTCTGACACTGATCCTTCTTGATCTTGGGTTTGGCTTCATACAGCCAGTCAAAGGCCCTGCCGATCAACCAGGCTGGTATGATCCTCTCGGCCCATTCCCTGGTCCTGGTGAAGGGATGTTTAAAGCCGGGGATAGGCAGGTCTTGCCAGGAAGTCCCCAGAAGTTCGATCCGGGACGGATCGGCCATCCCCAGTCCTGCTTCCGCGGCTTGAACGATTGTGGGAACTCTGGCCGGTTCAAATCCCATGATGAAGGCTGCAACAACATCCAAAGCCACCGGATCGGTTGAGGCCAGGAGCCGATTGACCGGCCGGGCCTGGCCGTGGGTCGGCCCGGTCCCTTCCATGGCCATTATGCCATCCATGATATGCAAGGCCAGAGGTACCTTCATTTTAATTCCGGACAGGATATCGGTCAGGGCCTGGGCCATGGCCGGTCCGGTGGGTGCGATCAAGTGGACGGACCGCTTCAGGGATCCGGGCAACAGCCCCAGATAATTTTTTATGGCTCCGGTTATCCCGGTCAGGATATGGGTTTTTAACTTGGGCAGGTTGATTATGACATCAACCCGGTCCAACAGGGCAGTGGCCTTGAATCGGGGTAACAGTTTTCCCTGTGGGTTTTGGATGTCCATAACGCCGAGTTTTTCGAGATTGACCAATTCGGCCCCAAGGGTGACAGCCACCCGGTCCAAACCCATCAGAGCAAAAGCCCTCTGAGATTTCCCGTAGGAGCCCAGTCCGCCGGAATCGGCGATAAGCAGATGCACCTCATGATGATTAAGGAGGTAGCGGCCTACAGCCTCCACCACCTCCCCCCGGGTATTAACGGGCCGGTCCGGACCGTGATGGGCCGAAAGACCATTAGGTTTGAGCAGGACCCGGGCACCAGGGGGGAGGGGAAGGGGCTCCAGATCGGAGAGCATCTTCTCCACCGCTTCAAATACGTTTCCAGGCGCATAATCAGGGCAGCGGCTGACCCGGACAGGGACAGGAGGAACGGACATGAGTTTTACCGGTTATCCTTAGAATTGAATCTCAGCTTAGACAACTTTACTCAAGCCGGGAGGGGAGGTCAAGAAAGAAAAAACAGGGATAGAGTGCTTTGGCAGTGGAAAGGGAAAAAAACAGGGTGGTTTTCACACCCTATTTTCTCTCATTCAAGAAGATCTCTTTCAGTTTGTACTTTTCCACCTTGTGAGTCGGGGTTTGGGGCAGGGTCTCAATAAACCGGATATGTTTGGGCCACATGTATTTAGGCATTTCGGCCTCGATCCAGGGCCTGAGTTCGCTTTCTGATAGATTTTCTCCCGGTGCGGGGACGATATAAACAACGATATCATCTTCCAATCCCTTTTCGGCCGGAACCGGAAAGGCGGCCGAAACGGCAATCTTGGAATGGGCATTGATCATATCCTCAATCTGAAAGGATGAAATATTTTCCCCCCGGACCCGGATGAATCCCCCCATGCGGTCCACAAAATAAAAAATTCCCTCTTCATTTTTGTAAGCGCCGTCTCCGGTGTGAAACCAGAGATTCCGGAATACTTCTTTCGTGGCCTCCGGCCGGTTCAGATATTCATCCAGTAAAACATAAGGCAATCGGCTCCGTAAGACAATCTGCCCGTATTCTCCGGCTGCCAGTTCTTCATCATGTTCATTGACAATAGAAACCTCATGAAACATGCAGGCCTTACCCATGAATCCTTTTTTGACCGGAACGGTTCCGGGAAGCACCGGCAGACCCAACCGGCCGGCAATGGCGACGATTTCATCCCTTGAAAAACCTTTCTGGAATTCTGCAGGGGTCCCGTGGCCGTCAAGGGATTCATCGATCATGGCGGCACAGGCATAACCGATTTCCGTGGCCCCATAGCCGACATTTACAAAATCAATACCGAACCTCCTGGCAAAAAGGTGATGGTATTCAGGCAGGGGCTGCATATGGACCCTTCGAAGGGTATTATGCCGATCTTCCGGTTTTTCCGGAGGCTGAAGCAGCCAGGGCATCATCACATCCAGCAAAAGGCAATAACTGGCCCCACTGACTCGGATCCGGTTCCAGAATTCCGAAGCGCTGAAGCGGTCCCAGACCGCCACCGTACACCCCTGCCAGGCTGCACGTCCGACCAGGGAAAAGGCCCCACCCACGTGGTAAAGGGGCAGGTCACAATAAACCACATCATCGGGATGGAGGAGCTTTACCCCGTAATAACAGTAATTCTGCAGCCAACGACAAGGCTGGACCACCCCTTTGGGCGGGCCGGTAGTGCCCGAGGTATAGATAATATTGGCCGTATCCCAATAGTTAAGGAGGATATTGGGGTTTGGATGGTCTCCGCTTAACAGGTCAGCCCAGGGGGTCCAATGGAACTTCTGATCCAAAACCAGAGCGGGATCATCCTCCTTGAAATCATGGTCGCCTTTTTGGGGGTGATAAAGCACAATGGGGAAATCACCGATTTCCGCTTTTATCTGGTTTAATAGGGGTTCCCGCCCTTTTTCGGTAATCAGAAGCCTGGGTTTGGTATCGTTGAGCTGATACGATAGAAGACGTCTTTTATAAAGAAAATTGATGGGACAGAATACAGCTCCGATTTTCCACAAGGCGAACATGGCAATAATGATGACGGTGGGGTTGAGCAGAAAGAGGGAGACCCGGTCCCCTTTTTGCACTCCCATGGCCCGCAGATGGAAGGCCAGGTTATTGGCTAACTGGTTAAATTCCTGATAAGTAAAGCGACGGTCCTCCTCGCCGTAATAGAAAAATGTTTTATCCGGGATAACCTCGGCCCACTCCTCAAACTTTCTGACCAGAAGTCCCATCAGGTCCAGTTCCTGTTTAAGATCTCTTGATTCCATGATGATATCCTTTTTTTATCATTTTAAGACCCTGGCTACAACCGCCTTTTTTCTATCCGGAAGGGGGCAAGGCGGCCAATTCTCCGGAGTTCTGAGGAATCTGCTCGACCTGTAAATATCCCAGGAGATCTTTATAGGTGTCGGGCAATTCTATCTGGGATTTAAGATAGCTGGGGGTCGGGTATCTCATGCCGGCCCGATAGGTTTCTTCCAGTCCCCTTAAAATCGCCTCCATCCGGCCCATGGGAATGGAGAAACAGACCTCATGGTCCTGGGTGGCTGCGAATATCCTGTCCCCGGCTCCGGAAAGGACAAATTGACATTCATCGGTCAGGAGGGTTTTCGATATATAGGTTCCGCAACCGGCTGCCCCGTAGCTGGAAGAAACAACCGGGTCCCCGGTCAAATAAATACAACTTTGGACCAGCCGCATCGCCTGTGCCGGATTGCCATAGACTATAACCAAGTGGGGTTCAAAGTCGGCGGTATTCAGGGGGGCCGAGATCAGAAATTTATATTTCCCCCATTCCAATTTGGGAAGATTCCGGGCGATTTTGGCCCGGGCCTCCCTGGTTCTCACCCAATAGGGGACCTCGATAGTGCCGTCTAAAAATTTTGGTTTCGGAGGGACGAACCCCAGGGCCACGGCCCCAAGGGGGCAGCTCATGTCCTCCCTCCCCTGGACAACCCTCCATCCGTAGCGCCGGGAAAGGGAAATGCCCTGGCATACCGGCATGGGCATTCCACTGGATTTTTTTAACCCTCCATCCCCGGTGAGTTCCTGCTCGGATTCCAACATCCTGACCGCCACCGGGAAGGTCGACAACCGTAAATAGCGATTGAGTTTGTTATCCATCTCAATAAAGTTCATCAAAGCTTATCCTCCTGTAGGCGTTTAAAAACAGAAGATTTAGTGCGAAAATAACGTTCGTCGTTTAGCGTTCGGCGTTCGTCGAAAACCTATTTTCATGCTTCGTGGCGTCCCCTGGGGCATGAATGCTTAGAGGGGAGCTGCACCACGGCCTGGCCTGTAGTGGTGATCTCCCCGTGCTGGTTTTTGCAAAAAAGATCCAAATCCACCAGACAGCCTTCTGCCTCTTGCCTTTTCCCAATAACCTTTCCATGACACCAGGTCGTATCCCCAAATCGTACCAGGCCCTTGAGACGGGCCGCCAGTTTTTTCAGAAAACCGAAATCACTCATCCAGTTGGTAATCAGATGGCCCAGCCAACTGACCCGTTGAAAACCCAAATCCAGGGGAAGGGAGGAGCCCATCAGAATCCTGGCCGCCGAAGGCCAAAAATGAGAATTGGCAATCGGCTCAGGACTCCCCGAATCCGGATCAATATAGGAAAGACCGGGGTTGGCCCGCAAGTGCAGCAATTTCGGACCATGGGCCAATTCGATGCGGTGCCAGCCGGTCCCTATGGCCCAGGCCACCATATCGGAAATAGACAACGGTCCTTTGACCACCGGTTTCAACGTCTCACCCAATTTTACTTCTTCGAAAAATCTGGGAATGTTCCCTCTGATCTCTTCAGCTTCAACAGCCGCATAGATTTTCTTTAACGCATCTTCACTGTAGGGCTGAGATCCTTTTTGGGCCGGCTCGTTAGACGTCTCATTGCGTTTGCTTTGACCCGGCTTTATTTCCGTACGCATCATATTCCATTGGCATTGTCCGACGGCTTCCCCCCTTTGATCGGAATAACGCAGAATGCCGGATTGTAATAAACGGCGCCGGCCGTTATTATCCGGCAACTCTTTAAGCTCCAGGAGCCTATTGGTCACGGAAAATCGATCATTGATCCGGATCGGTTTAAACCATTCCCATTCAGAACCCACAAAGGTTGAAATCAAACCAGGAAGTCCGATAATGGCCTGACCTTCAGATACGGCGTTCAAAAAGAACGGCGGGGCAATGATGCCGCCATAAGGGCTCTTTTGGGCATAGTCTTCATCCCGCCAGAGGGGATTGGGGTCACCCAGCCCGTTGGCGAAGTGTCTGATGGCATCCCTGGTGGCCCATTCGTTCCCCTGTGGGGGGCGGATGATCTTCCCCACCTTGTCCCGGTTATATTTTTCAATCCCCTTGTCGATAATCTCTTTCAGATCCGTCATGCTGCTCCTGTGATTTAGTTCGAAAATAGAAAAATTCAGGCTATAGGCACGAGGCTATAGGCCATAGGCGAATAATAACCCATAAACCCGTTTAACCTTGCCCATCGCCCATCGCCCCTAAAAAATATTTTTATGCTTCGTGGTGTCCCCAAGGGGTATAAGGGTTTAATACAGATACATGCTGTCTGGGGATGATTACTCGAAGACCCCTTCAGCCGAATACTTCTTGAATTCCTGGTCGGAAAGTCCAAGGATATTTTTACAAATATATTCGGTATGTTCTCCCAGACAGGGAGAACGAAAAATTTCCTGGGGGGCATTGGAGAATTCAATGGAATGGGGGGCATAATCAACGGCCCCCATTTCCGGATGCTCCAGCCTTCGGTAATAATGGGTGTATGTTAACTGGGGATCATGCCCCAGGTCCTGGCCGTTATTAGCCACCCCGGCCGGAACGCCATGGCTTTGCATTTGAACCATGACCCATTCCGCTTCCCGCTGCCGGGTCCATTCTTCAATTAACCGGTTTAATTCCCCTTCGTTTTGCTTCCGTTCCGACAGGGAGGCAAATTCAGGTCTTTTCGTCCAGGGCAGATGGTCCAGGGCCTCACAGAACCCCTGCCACTCTTCTTCGTTAAAAACGCTGAGAGCACACCACCGGTCGTTCCCTTTGCAGGGAAAAACGCCGTGTGGCGCTGCACGATTTGATGTGTTGCCGGAACGGATGGCGGTTCGTTGATTGGCTCCATACTCCAGAAGGGCTGGGGAGACGAACTGCACACTGGCCTCAAGCTGGGCCGCATCAATGAAGGTCCCTTTACCGGTCCGCCTCCGGTACTCCAGGGCGCTTACCAGGGCCAGGAGGTTCAACCGGGGGACCAGATAATCGGTGTAGGAGCCATAGGGGCCGGTAGGGGGCCGATCCGGCCAGCCACACAGGTAGGTCAGACCGCTTATGGCCGTCAGGGGGACACCATAGCCGGGCATGGACCTCAAGGGACCGGTCTGCCCGTACATACAGGAACTCAACATGATAATATCCGGCTTGACCTGTTTTAAATCCTCATAGCCTAATCCATAGCGATCCATGACCCCGGCGGTATAGCTATCCAGCACGCAATCACTTTCGGCCACCAGTTTTTTGGCAATATTCACCCCCTCGGGATGTTTCAGGTTCAAGGCCAGGCTGTACTTGTTGGCATTTTCCCGGCCGAAAAAGAGTGAATTGTCCAGGTCCACCCGGTCATCTTTATAAGGGGTCATGGTCCGGATGATATCCGGCCGGGTTTTGGTCTCTATCTTAATGACCTCGGCCCCGTAACCCCCGGCCCAACTGGTGGTCAAGGGACCCACCACGGCCCAACCGAATTCGATGATACGAATGCCTTCCAGAATTTTATTATTCATCCATTGCACCCTATAAAATAGCTGAAAGCTGAAAGCTCAAAGCTCAAAGGAAAAACCCCTTAAGCATGAAAATACCGCCCCTACGAAGCCCCAACAGAGGCCAAAGTGGTTAAAAATCTATTTTCGTACTAAACCCTTATGTCCGGGGGGAGCACCACGGATCATGGGAATGCTGTTTCTTTTAAATCCGAAATCCGAAATCTAAAATCCAAAATCTAAATAACCCCCTCCGCCTTTAACCGCACCAGATCTTCTCCCGATAGCCCGAGTTCATTTACATAGATTTCCTCGTTGTGTTCCCCGATCAAAGGGGCCCGTCCCCTGACCTGGCAAAGTTCCCCTTCCACTTTGATAAAAGGCCCGGGATAATCCAGGGTATCCTCAAGATGGGTATGTGCGACCCTGGCCCAAAAATTTCTTTCCTTGAGCTGCTGGTCGTTCAGCACCCCATGGGCATCATTAACCGGATAGACCATGACCCGTCTTTTTATGCCGCCTTCCCAAAGTTCTTTCTTGGTGCGGCCTTTGAAAAATTCGGCGATCGGTCCGACAATGTGACGGTCAATGTCTTCTTGAAGGGTTGTTCCAATATCAAATTTAGGCCAATCCATGGCCTTCATGACTTCACTGGCCAGACCTTCTTCATCCAACCATTGAGTGAGGGCCGGATTACTCACGGCACCCATGGCGCCTCCGAATAAATAGAAGGCCACATAGCCGTCCTTACAGGACCAGATGAGAGGGGTCTTCGTACCAAGAGGGGGAATTCTCAAGGCGCTTCCGGGCCTTCTCAGGATTTTGCCCCGGGCGTCCCAGAGGATGTGGGCCGTATAGGCCACACGTTCCATGGCCTTGAGAATCGATACCTGAACCTGCTGCCCTTTCCCCGATCGACCCCGATGGAAGAGGGCCATGACCGTGCCGGCGGCCCCGTCGGCACCGGCGTGCAGGTATGATTGTTCCAGGCTTATCCTGACCGGAGGCCGGTCCGGATCCCCGCAGATAAAGAGCAGGCCCGATAAGGCCCAGAGGATAAGATCCGATCCTTTATAATCCCGGTAAGGTCCCTTATCTCCGAAAGGGGTGATGGAAGTCATGATCAGGTCGGATTTTATCAGGCATAACGCTTTGTAGCCGAGTTCCAGGCCATCCAGTGTGCCGGGTGGAAAGGATTCCAGAACACAGTCCGCACCTTTGACCAATTCCCGGAAAATTTCTTTTCCTTTGGGTCGAGTGATATCCAGGGTGATCCCCTTCTTGCCGGTGTTCAAGGAAAACCAGAAAAGACTTTTTTCGGGATCCTGGATATCATGATAGAAGGGACCGATATTCCGGGCCGGATCCCCACCGGGTTTTTCGATCTTGATCACCTTGGCCCCGAGATCCCTGAGGAACTTACCGCAGATCAGTCCCTTTTCATCGGTCAAATCCAGGATGCGATAGGGGCTGAGAAAACTTTGCTCTTTCATTTTTTGAAACCGCTCAATTCTTTAATCGTGATTCTTAGAATTTATGTCTAACGTCAGCATGCACAATTTAAACCATTCTTTTTTGTCCTTCTATGATCTGCATCATAGAAGTTTAATTAAAGGAGAGGATAAAATAGGAACCAATCTTCGACGAATTTTTTTTCTTATGGGACCGTTAATTATTTTGACTCGTTCATACGGAGTCGTTAAAAAAAGGAGAAGGCCTATGAAAAGAACATTCAGGATGATCATCGCCGGTGTTATTGCCCTCTTTTCCCTTTCGGGACTCCTTTATGGTGAATCTCCCAAATTCCCTGCCAAACCAATCACCATAATCGTTCCGGCGCCACCGGGGGGGACCGCAGATATTTCCATGCGAATTATTGCCCACAAATTGAATGAAAATCTTGGCCAACAGATCATCATCGACAACCGACCCGGTGCCGGAGGGATGATTGCCTCCCAATTAGTGGCCAAGGCTGGGCCCGATGGCTATACGGTTCTGATGAATTACACCAGTCACGCCATCAACCCCTACCTGTATAAAAAATTAACCTATGACAGCCTTAAGGACTTTGCCCCGGTTACCTTGCTGGGCCTCACCCCATTGGTCCTGGTGGTCCATCCGAGTGTTCCGGTGAAAACCATTCCGGAATTTCTGGCCTATGCCAAGGCCCACCCGGGTAAACTGAACTACGGCTCAGCGGCCATCGGAGGTGCATCGCATCTGGGTGGGGAATTACTTAAGATGAAAGCGGGAATCGACATCGTTCATATCCCTTACAAAGGTGGAGCGGCTGCGGCCGCTGATCTGATCACCGGACAGATCCAGATGCTGTTCGACAGCCTGCTGCCGCTTCAGCCGCACATCAAGGCGGGGAAAGTTCGTGCCCTGGGGGTTACCAGTGCCAAACGGATGGAGATTGCGCCGGATTTGCCGGCCCTGGCCGAAACCGTTCCCGGTTTTGAATCATCGGCCTGGTTCGGGATCCTGGCGCCGGCCTCTACTCCGCGGGAACTGGTGGCCAGATTGAACGCCGAATTTCTTAAGGTCTTACGGACACCGGAAATCAAGCAAAAACTCACTAAACAGGGATTTGTAGTAGTCGGAAACGCACCGGAGGAATACGGCGCCTTTTTGAAATCCGAAATGGATAAATGGTCCAAGGTGATCCAGGCCGCCGGGATCAAAGCGGAATAACAATACGTAGAATTCAGAAGTCAGAATTCAACATAAAACACCTTGACTCCTGGTTCTTATTTGCATAAATAGGGGAGGACCAGATGGTTATCCTTAAAAACAAGCAGGATTTTCTGGCCGGTTTGATTTTCGTTATTATTGGTGTCCTTGGGATTTTGTTGGGATGGACATTAACTGTCGGCACCATCACGCGCATGGGGCCGGGTTTTTTACCCAGACTCCTGTCCTATTCCATGGTTTTTATCGGACTGATAATCAGTCTCAAATCCATCCGGTTCGGCGAGAGTACCCTTGAGCGGTGGAAATGGAGGCCCATGGCCTCCATTTTCGGTGGCATTCTGGCCTTTGCTTTTTTGATTTCCCGGGGAGGTCTGGTTCTGTCGATTATATTGGTGACTATCCTTTCCTCTTTTGGCACCCACGAAATCCGCTGGCATCAAACCCTGTTTTTGAGCACCTTTATGGCCGGACTGTCTGTTTTGTTGTTTATCTATCTGCTTGGTTTACCCTTGCAGGTGTGGCCGTCATGACACAAATCTTTGACTCCCTTCTCCTTGGATTCTCTGCGGTACTGGTCCCGGCCAATCTGCTGTTCTGTCTGGTTGGTGCCCTGATCGGCACCTTAATCGGCGTGCTCCCCGGTCTCGGGCCGGTGGCTACCATTGCCATGTTGCTGCCCATCACCTTCGGTTTGACCCCCCTTTCGGCCCTGATCATGCTGGCCGGCATCTACTATGGTGCCCAGTACGGAGGCTCCACCACCTCCATTCTCGTCAACCTGCCCGGAGAGGCCTCTTCCGTGGTGACCTGCATCGACGGCCATCGAATGGCCCAACAGGGGCGGGCCGGTGCGGCCCTGGCCATTGCCGCTTTGGGGTCGTTTTTTGCCGGGTCGGTGGCGACCCTATTGATCGCCCTCTTCGGCCCGGCCCTGGCCAGCTTTTCCCAGAAATTTTCCTCCCCAGAATATTTTTCTCTCATGGTGTTGGGACTCATATCGGCCATTGTGTTGGCCCATGGGTCGGTCATCAAGGCCGTGGCCATGATTCTTTTCGGTTTGTTTCTGGGTTTGATCGGCATGGATCTGAATAGCGGCGTATCCCGTTATACCTTCGGCATTCCTGAATTGACCGACGGTCTCGGCTTTGTACCTATTGCCATGGGGGTCTTCGGCCTGGCTGAAATCATTTTGAACCTGGAAAAAGGACAGGACCGCAGGGTTGTATCATCCAAGATTCGTGGCCTCTGGCCGTCCAGGAAGGACTTTAAGGAATCCTGGGCGCCGGTGGTTCGAGGGACCTTTCTGGGTTCCATCCTCGGGGTCTTGCCGGGGGGAGGGGCCGTGCTCAGTTCCTTCGCCTCTTATACCCTGGAGAAACGTTTATCCAAAAAGCCCTTCCGGTTCGGTCAGGGCGCCATCGAAGGGGTGGCCGGGCCGGAATCAGCCAACAATGCGGCCTCCCAGACCTCCTTTATCCCCCTGCTGACCCTCGGCCTGCCCTCCAATGCGGTCATGGCCTTGATGATGGGGGCCATGATCATCCAGGGCATAGCCCCCGGCCCCGGTGTTATGCAGGAACGGCCGGAGTTGTTTTGGGGGATGGTGGCCAGCATGTGGATCGGAAATCTGATGCTGGTCGTCATTAATCTCCCCTTGATCGGGCTTTGGGTAAGCCTGCTCAAGGTGCCTTACCGCTATCTTTTCCCGGCCATCCTGGTTTTTTGCTGCATCGGGGTCTACACCCTCAACAACAGCACCGCTGAAGTGGTGATCATGGTCATTTTCGGGTTTCTCGGATATGTCTTTGCCAAGACCGGCTGCGAGGGGGCGCCCTTTTTACTCGGCTTTATTTTGGGTCCGCTTATGGAGGAAAATTTGCGGCGGGCCATGCTGATCTCGCGAGGCGATCCGATGGTTTTCCTGACCCGGCCCATAAGCGCCGTTTTACTTACCCTTTCGGCCCTGCTGCTTTTCCTGGTGATCTTTCCGGCTATACGGAAAAAAAGGGAGGAGGCTTTTCAGGAATAATTGCCGGCTTCTACCTTCTCACCAGAGAAGCTTCACCGTGTAGTCGGCAAAGACATTGTCGGCCGATACAATCGTCAGCTTATCCGTCATCGCTTGTGCGATCAACAGACGATCAAAGGGATCGCGATGGTTAAAGGGCAGCTTCTCCACCTTTGCCGCATGTCTCAGCTCGATGTTCAACAGTCTAAAGCCGTTTGCCGCCAGTTGTTCCGTCACAAATCTCTCAACAGGTTTTGCCAGGCGAAGCTTACCGAGACTCGATTTTATGGCCATCTCCCAGCAACTGGCCAGGCTGAGAAAGCAGGCGTTGTCCGAATCGGCAATCGCCAGACGGGCTGCCGACGTCAGTTCGGGAGAGTCGTTAACCCACCAGAGGAATACATGCGTATCCAGGAGAAGTCGAGCCATCAGATATATTCCTTGAAATCCGCAGGCACGTCATCAAAGTCCGGGGAGATAGACAGGATCTGCCCTTTGGCTGAACCGGGCTTTCGCGCCTTTTTTACCCCCGTTACCGGTGAAAGCCTTATGATCGGTTTGTTGTCCCGTGCGATTACAATCTCTTCCCCCAGCAAGGCCAGCTTTACGAGTTCGGAAAAATGGGATTTTGCTTCTGCAATATTATACTGTTTCATGCCATCCCCCCATGTTGGTCATAATAGATGACTATATCTTTGATGTCAAGCCGGATCTGCCTCCCTTCATTTTCAGGCAACATGTCTATTAATTTCTCCGAAGTCCGAAATTTAAAATATCCCCGAATATCTTTGGTTAGATTTTTTCAGAAATATCAGGACTCCAGAAATTCCAGAATGGCCCGGTCCCGTATCGGGTTGGGTTGAAACAGGATGGAATAGTGGTTGGTCCCTGCCAGATCCAGACAGCGAACGTTTGGTATGGTCCGGACCATGGGTTCTAATATTTCATCAGGCAGCACCAGGTCGTCTTCTGTCACCATCCCCTGGGTGGCCCGCAAAATCAGAACCGGCGATGACAGCTTGGGATAAAATTGAGAAGGGTCGATGGTTCTTATGTTGTACAGTTCTTCCATGATGTGTTCCCCTTTGATCCGCGGACTGATGCCTCCGGCCACCTCCTCGACTTCATACCGGGCATAGGTGTTAAGATCAGGATTCCAGGGCTGAAAAAAGGGGATTTGTTTTAAAGAAGAAAGGTAGGATTCCCAATCGGGGAAAACCTTTCCCAGACGATCCAGGGAGGGCTTGATCCCATTAAAGACCTTGGCCCTTTGTGCTTCAGAGAGTTTTCCGCCGCCGTCCAGTAGGATCAGCCGTTCAACCCTTTGGGGATAGATAGCGGCCAGGGCCAGGGCGATGAAGGCACCCAGGGAGTGTCCTGCGATCACCGGGCATTCCAGCCTTAAATCATCCAGCAAGGCCACCATATCGGCAACATGATGATTCAAAGCGTATCCGGTGGAAGGTTTGTCCGAAAGCCCCCGGCCCCGGAGATCCACGGCGATGATCTGATGGCGGGGGGTTAAACTGGAGGCCAGATGGTCCCAGCAACGGCAATTGGCCGTAAGACCATGAAGGCATAGAATGGTTTTCCCTTTCCCCTTCCAAAGGGCCGTCTGGATCTGAAGGCCATCCCCCCTGGCCTTGGCCATTTGGGGGCTACCCAATTTCCTCGTTCCTTTTTTTATGAACGAACTCCTGGGCCGTCCCGACTAATCCTTTGGGAAAGAAATAGACGATCAGGATGAAAAGCAGTCCGAAATAAAAAAGCCAGCGCTCCGATAACCGGACGGCTAAAGGAACACCGGGCAGCAGAGCCGCAACGAGTCCCTGGACCTTTGGCAGAAAAGCCCGCATAACCATTAAAAAGGAGGCTCCGAAAATTCCTCCATAGAGTGTCCCCATACCCCCGACAATGACCATGAGGAGCACATCCAGCATAATAGGGACCCCCAGGGTGGATTCGGGGCTGACGAACCCGACCCAGATGGCAAAACACCCCCCCGCAACCGAAGCGACACAACTGGCAAAAGAAGAAGCCATGATATGAAAAAGGTAGGTCTTATAGCCTAAAGCAATGGAGCGTTGTTCATTGTCCCGAATGGACTTAAGTACCCGGCCGAAGGGGGAATGGACAAAACGGAGCATCAAAAGAAAGAGGATCAGGGCAACCAGGAGGATCAGGTAATAGCTTATGATGCGGCCCGTAACCTCCAGGCCTAAAAACCGGCCCAGGCTGTAATCGATGGCCAGGATGCCGGGAAGCTTAAAGCTGAGGCCGTCATCCCCGCCGGTCAGGAACCGTAACTGGCTGGAGAGGATAAAGACAAACTCCAAAAAGGCCAGGGTAACCATGGCAAAGAAAATAGTCCGTATACGGAGGGAAAAAAACCCGATAAATACGGATAGAACCCCTGATAACACTACACCGATCAAGACGGCCAGAGCCAGATGGCCATAGGAACTCAAACCGAACTTCCCCATGAAGATGCCTACCAGATAGGCCCCGATTCCAAAGTATAGAGTATGGCCCAGCGAGGCGATTCCGGTATATCCGATGAGTATATCATAACTGGCGACCAGGGCCGAAAAGACAATGATCTTGAGGATCACATCCAGTATCTCAAAAGAGTGAAACAGGAAAGGTACGGACAAAAAAAAGGCCAACAGAAAGAGTTTAAGATAAAAGACGGACCCGCTGGTCCTTTCGGCCCTTTCGCGCAAACGGTATTCCTGAACAGGCGTCAAATGGATTTTTTCCAAATCAGGTTCCCTCCGAAAATAACCCGGTCGGCTTGATCAATAAAACAACGATTAAAAGGATCATGGTAATGCCTAAAGACCCTTTAGGGATCAGGTAAGCTACGTAATTGTACGAAAGCCCGACAATCAAAGCGCCGACCACCGAACCGGTCATACTGCCCAGGCCCCCAATGATGGCGATGACCAGGGCGAAAATGATCACTTCTCCCCCCATGGCCGGGTGAATGGATTTGACGAAAGTGGCCCACATGCCGCCGCCAATGGCGGCCAGGGCCGATCCGGCAGCAAATACGCCGGTAAAATACCGGTAAATATTATGCCCCATAGCCTGAACCATCTCCGGTTTTTCCACCCCGGCCCGGACAATCATCCCTAGTTTTGTTTTTTTCAGGATCAGGTGCATGGCCCCGTAAATCAATAGTCCGATGACAATGGCGATCATGGGGTATTTTGAGATGACCACATCGAAAAGATCCCAGGATCCGATGAAGCTCTGGGGTACGGACATGACCTCATCGTCCGGCCCCCAGGTGATGCGAATCAATTCCTCCAGGACGATCATGGTCCCGACGGTGATAAAAATTTGAAACAGATGGTTTCCATAGACGCGACGAATCACCAGTCTCTCAATAATAATCCCCAGGACAGCCACGCTTAATCCGGCTGCCATCAAGGCCAGAAGAAAGATGATCATATTCAAGAAGAAGGAATCCGAAGTGGCCCACCCCGACCATTTGTTGATCCAGAGCATGGCCGTATAACCTACATAGGCCCCCCAGGCGAAAAAGGCCCCGTGGGCAAAATTCAGGACATCCATAAAACCGAAGATCAAAGAGAAGCCCGAAGCCACCAGGAAGAGGAGCATCCCCATGGCCAATCCGGAGATAGTCAAAGTCAGATAGGTCTTGGGTTGGATGAACAAAAGGGGAAGAAGGATCAGGGCCGGCCCGATAAGCCTTGGAATCCATGGTCTGCCAGCAGAGGTCATGCCATACTCTCTTTCTAAGAAGTCTTTGAAATCCCCAAATATTTCTTTTTCAGATCTTCATCCCGGATGATTTCCTCCATGGGACCTTTAAGGACAGTCTTCCCGTCGTCAAACAGACAGAAGGCATTCCCTAAGCGGCTGGCCATATAAAAATTCTGTTCCACCAGGATAATGACCGCTTTTTCTTTAAGTTTATGGATGGCTTCGATCAGGTGTTCGATGATGATCGGGGCTAATCCTTTGGAGGGTTCATCGATCAATAACAGGGCATTGGGGTTGACCAGGGGGCGGGCAATAGCCAGCATTTGCTTTTGTCCGCCGCTCAAAACTCCGGCCTTGGCCCTCCAGAATTTTTTGAGATCCGGGAAGATTTCCAGGATGGACTCCAGTCTCTGCCAGGAGGTTTCATCTTCCCCAAGCATGGCCACCCGGAAGTTCTCTTCCACCGTCAGATGATCGAAAAGGCCGCGATCTTCGGGAACAAACCCTATTCCCAGCCGGGCGACTTGAAAAGGCTTCAGATGATCAATCGGTTGATTCTTAAAATGAATGGTCCCTTGAGTGGGAGGAACCAACCCCATAATGGTCCGCAGGGTCGTACTCTTGCCGGCCCCGTTTCTTCCCAAAAGCACCGTTATATTCCCCGGATAAATCTCCAGGGAGACACCCTGCAAGACATGATGTTTTCCAATGAAGGTGTGAATCCCCTCCATCCTAAGGATGGGTTCAGGCACTGGCTGGGCCTCCTCCAAAATAGGCTTCCTGGACGATTCGGTTTTGACTGATGACCTCAGGCCGGTCATCGGCAATGAGCCTGCCTTCATGGAGGACGGCAATGGAATCGGAGAGGGCCATCAAGACATCCAGTTTGTGCTCCACCAGAAGAATCGTTTTATCCCGTTTTTCCTTGATCTCCATGAGGAGTTCCAAAATGGAAGGGACTTCTTCCAGGGACATACCGGCCGTAGGTTCATCCAAGAGGAGTACTTCCGGCTCCAGGGCCAGTAGTACGGCGATTTCCAGTTTCCGTTGTTCACCGTGGGTCAGGCTGCTGGCCGGAACATTCCATTTTTTGTCCAATAAAACCATTTCCAGAAGGTGATAGGCCCGGTCTTCACATTCGGAAAAATGGAGATAATTTTTCCAAAAATTGAACCCAAGGTTCCTTTGGGATTGAACGGCCAACCGGACGTTTTCCAGGACCGTCAGGGATAAAAACAAATTGGTAAGCTGGAAAGACCTTCCGATACCCAACTGGGTCCGGACCGCGGGAGAGAGCTGGGTGATATCGCGGCCCTTGAAAAAAACCTTCCCTCCACTGGGAGGATATTGACCGGAAATGATGTTAAAAAAAGTGGTCTTCCCCGCTCCATTCGGCCCGATAATGGATTTGAAGGTCTGCGGAGGGATTTTCAGGGTGACCTGGTTCACCGCCACATGTCCGCCGAACCGGATGGTGAGATCTACCGTTTCTATAATCGAAGTTTGGCGCATGGGCTATTTTTTGACCTGGATGGGTGGTGCGCCTTCTTCCGGAGAAATCTCCCTGACCAGAACCGGCACAGCCCATTCTCTATCCGCCTTGGCTTCGAATCGAAAGATGTACATGGATTGCAGGGCCTGATGGTCTTCCTTTCGGAAAATCATTTTCCCTTTGGGGGTCTGGAACTCCATCCCTTCCATGGTTGATATCAATTTTTCCGTCTGGGTTGATTTGGCTTTTTCCAGGGCCGTCACCACCGCCGTGGCGGCTGCGAATCCTCCACAGGTGAAAAAGTCCGGCGGCTCCTTGAATCGGGCAAGATGCTCCTTGACCAGCCAATTATTCACCGGATTTTTAGGGATCTCGTAATAGTAATAGGCCCCTCCGGTTATCCCCCTTAGACTTTCATAGGCCTTGAGCAGGGGAAGGTAGGTCTTTAAGACCGGAAGGATGTTGGCCCCGGTCGTGATCTTGATTCCATATTTTTCCACCTTCATGCCGCCCAATTGTTCGATGGGGGTATGCTTTCCCGCCCAGTAAGAAAAAATATATTTTTCGCCGGGCTTATCCTTTAAGGCATCGATTATTCTCTGGACCGAGGAAGTGTGGTCGCTTTGGGCCATGGGGCAATATTCTTCATGGATCACCCTGGCCCCCAATTTCTCGGCCGCAGCCTTATAAGCCGAAACGCCGTCCCTCCCAAAGGCATAATCCTGGGCGATGCCGGCCAGATAGACCCCGGGTTTGGCCACGGCCTTGGCATTGGCAATGGCATCCTGCCCGGAGTTTCTGCCGGTCCGGAAGACATAGCGATTCCAGGCACTGCCGGTGATCGAATCGGCCACAGCCGGTTCGATCAACAGGATTTTTTTAAACTCCAGGGCCACCGGGAGCATGGCTAAAGCAGCGGCGCTGCTGGTCGTCCCGATGACCAGATCCACCTTATTGTCCGCATATAATTTGGTGATAAGCCTCTTGGCCACATCGGGCTTCAATTGGTCGTCTTCGACAATCAGCTCAATCTTTCGGCCCAGGACCTCGTTTTTCCCTTTGGTGGCATATTCCAGGCCCATTTTAAAGCCGGTCAGCATCTGTTTGGCATAGGCCTCCAAAGCCCCGGAGAACCCTTGGATGATCCCGATCTTAATGGGAGGTTCCGCCCCGTGAACCGGGGTCCCCAGAGGGACCAGCATCAATGAAACCAGCAACATAATTCTAAGACTTTTTTCCCACATGACGACCTCCTTCTCCTGCTGAACCCCAGACTCCAGGGGGTCCACGAAATATAAAAATGGCCTTTTTAAACTCCGAACTCCGAACTCCGAACGCACAATAAGGGTATTCCCCTGTTTGGGTCTATGATCTAGATCATGCTGAAAGAATTTTATTGGCGGTATTCCTGTAATAAAGAAAGAAGAAGAAAGGGAGGACGGAAACCCGGTCTATGAAAGGCCTTCGCTTAAGACTCGAAGCCGGGCCTCATCGAGGATCGTGACTTTTCCCCGAACCGAGGCGATGATCTTTTCCTTTTGCAGGGAACTTAAGATCCGGATGATCGTCTCGGTGGTGGCTCCGACCATGTCGGCCAGCTCCTGGCGGGTGATGGTAAAGGTCGGGCCGAGTCTGCGGGACAAAGTCAGCATAACCCGGAACAGGCGCTGTTCCACCCTTTCCCCGGCCACATCCCTGAGCCGCCGATTCAATTCCGAAACCCTGGCGGCCAGAACCTTGAGCATTTCCAACATGATTAAGGGGTGACCGAGGATAAAGGAGACAAATTCATTTTTGTTGAATCCTAAGACTTGTGTCGGGACCACGGCCTGCATGGAGCCGGAAGGGGGTCTGTCCCGGAAAATGGAGGTGGGGCCCAAGATCTCACCGGGCCGCAAGTAGGTAATTAAGGTCAGGTCTTTCCCTAAAGAGGAATAAAGGGAAGCCCTTATCTTGCCTTCCACGAGGACATAAAAATATTCGCAACGCTCCTCTTCCTGGAAGAGAAATTCGCCCGACTTCAGGGCGCGTTCAAAAGCAATTTTAGATAGCTCCAGTTGTTCCGATTCATTTAAAATGGAGAAGATCGGCGATTTTTTTAAAATCTGGACTTTTTCTGAAAACTGCATGGTCATACCTCGGGTAACCCAATGAAATAATGACATCAAAGTCCCCTTTTAAAGTTTGGAATACCTTAGGCTTCCTGCAGGTTCCTCCAGCCCCAGACGACCCTGCCGATGATGAGCCGCTTAAGGTCATCGGTCCAGGCAGGTTCGGGAGGAACTTCCCGGTTGTCCGAACTGATAATGAGGGCCTGCGATTGCGCATAAACCCGTTTTACCTGACATTCCCCACCTTTGGTTCTGACCCCATAAATGCGGCCATTCTTGAAATCCATCTTTCCTCGGGGGTCATCCCGATCGATCAGGACGATATCTCCCGGGAAAAGGGTGGGTATCATCGATTCCTCCCCCCGGCCGATTTCGACGGCG